>JAYWBA010000119.1:0-2001 GCA_043781915.1 Saprospiraceae bacterium | reverse complement strand
CGCTCACCGTTGTGCGATGCACCAAGATATAAATTATATCTGCCAATGGCGCGACCGACTAAACCAATTTCTGCTAAATACGGTCTGCCACAACCATTTGGACAACCCGTCATGCGAATCGAAATCGATTCGTTTTGCAATTTAAGTTTGTGCAAAATGGTGTCGATGTGATCTATTAATTCTGGAAGATAACGTTCAGCTTCTGCGAAAGCTAATGTGCATGTATTGAGCGCAGTACAAGCAATCGAATTTTTGCGCAATGCAGTCGGGTCGTTATCAACGAATCCATTGTGTTCTAAAATTTCTTCAACAATGCGGCGTTCGCCCAAAGTTAATCGACAAACCATTAAATTTTGATTGCCAGTTAATCTAAATTCGCCTATATTCAATGCAGCGATTTCTTTTAGCGCTGTTTTGAGTTTGTAACCTTCCTTATCAACCACGCGACCTCCTTCTACAAAAAGTGTCAAATCGTATTTACCATCCGTTTCTCTCGACCAACCGATTGTATCTCCCGTCGAAGTAAATTTGTAAGGGCGCACTTCTTCTAAAGCATAACCAAGACGCTCAACGAGTTCAGCATTAAATTTTTCTAAACCATTCGCATCAATCGTGTATTTCAAGCGCGAAAACTTTCTATTCTCTCTGTTTCCCCAATCACGTTGAATGGTCATTATTTTTTCGCACACGTCAATCACTTTGTCTTTCGTGCAAAAACCAAGAACATCTGCTAAACGCGGATATGTTTCAGGCATACCAAAAGTCATTCCCATGCCGCCACCTGCAACAACGTTGTAACCTTCGAGTGCACCATCTTTTTCAATCGCAATTAAGCCAATATCGTTCGAAAAAATATCGGTTTCATTGTGCGGTGGAATAGCAATGGCGATTTTAAACTTGCGCGGCAAATAATTTTTGCCGTAAATTGGTTCATCATCGGGCTTGCTCAAGTCTTTATTCAAAACTTCTGTGCCCAGATTCATTTTTTCGCCGTTCAGCCAAATTTCGTAATAAGCTGTGGTACGCGGCGTTAAATGCGCGCTGATTGCTGCGGCATGTTCGTACACCTCAGTGTGTAAAGGCGAAGTATATGGATTGGTATTGCACATCACGTTGCGATTCACATCGCCACAACCTGCTATACTGTCTAAAAGGACTTCATTGAAACCTTGAATCGCGCCTTTTAAATCTTTTTTATAGATGCCATGCAATTGAAACGCTTGACGCGTCGTCAATTTGAGCGTTCCGTTACCAAGTTCATCAGCGAGTTCACTCATGCGCAACCACTGTTTCGGCGAAGCTACGCCGCCTGGCACGCGCACACGAATCATAAACGAGTACAAGCCTTCTAATTTTTGAAGTTTACGCTCGGCATCTAAATCGCGGTCAGTTTGTTGATAACTGCCGTGAAATTTAATCAGGTGCGTATCATCGTGATACAACGAACCTGTTATGTCGTTGACGAGACTTTCTTGTATGGTGCCGCGCAAATAGCGGCTTTTATCTTTTGCGATTTCTACTTCAGAAACTTTTGCCATTTTTAGTTGATAGTTGATAGTTGATAGTTGATAGTTGATAGTTGATAGTTTAAAAGTGTTCGTAAACGAACAACTATCAACTAACAACTATCAACTAAACTAATATACATCTTCGAGATAGCGACGTTGTTTTTTTAAATTTTTGACGTATTCCGTTGCTTTTTCTAATGTTATTGCCGATTCTTTTTGTACAATATCAATTAATGCGCGCTCAACATCGCTTGCCATGCGTGTTTTATCGCCGCAAACGTAGAATGTTGCACCATTTTCGAGCCAATCAAAAACTTGACGCGATTTCTGTACTAAACGGTGTTGCACATAAATTTTTTCAGCTTGGTCGCGCGAAAATGCCACATCCAAACGAGTGAGATTGCCATTTTTTAAAGCTGCGAGCCATTCTGTTTGATACAGAAAATCGGTGGTAAAATTTGGGTTGCCGAAAAACAACCAATTTTTACCTTGT
>JAYWBA010000118.1:0-5616 GCA_043781915.1 Saprospiraceae bacterium | reverse complement strand
TCAACTATCAACTATCAACTATCAACTATCAACTATCAACTATCAACTATCAACTATCAACTATCAACTATCAACTATCAACTATCAACTAAATATAAATCATTTCTTCAAATTAATCATATTCAATTATGCAAAAAATATTAGCAGTTTGTTTTTTATTAGGTGTCATATTTCTTTCACCTTCAAGCAAAATAAGTGCATCAAATTTTCACTTATTCCCCATTACTTTTTCCTTAGATATAGATAGTGTACCAGATAAAGTGGCGAAAGAAGAAAAAAAAGTACAAGTAGAAGTTAAAAATGGCGAAATTATCAAACTCAATATCAACGGAAAAGATATTCCGAAGAGTGATTATGGAAAATACAAAGAATACACCCAACAAGACGATGTAGATGTGAATGTAAAATCAGGTAAGAAAAAATTTATCATCAAGAAAATGACTAGTTCTGGCAATAATGTTGATATTACTTTGAATGATGAAAAAGAATTGGGGAATTTAGATACACCTAACGAAAAAGTAAAAATCATTAAAAGTCATGGTAGAAAAACAATAACTACAACTTCTTCTGACGACGGTTTTGCTCCCATTCCACCTGTACCGCCCATACCACCTATACCGCCCATACCACCTATACCGCCCATGCCACTTCATTTTAATTTTAAAAACAATCACGGCTTTAAGTATAGATACAATTATCGTTTAAATGGTGGCGATGAAAATTGCAACCCTTGCAACGAAGAACGCGCTGAACTTAAAAATGAACTAAAAGATGTAATTGTTGAGTTGAGTAATTTCGATACAGAAGACACACGCGATATGACTTTTTATAACACCAAAGCGGCTCAAATAAAAGATATAAAACGCAAACTATCTGATGCTGCGATTAAGGGTGATGAAATAGTAAAACTCAGAAGTGAGATGCAGAAAATTAGGGAAGAAATGGAAGAATTTGACGATTCCGGTGATTTATATCCGAACAGAAAAACCAAATACGGTTGGCAAGCTGGTTTTGAGCAAGAGCTTCTCAAAGACGGGTTGATTAAGGATGTAAAACATTACTCCATCAGAATGCAAAGCGAAAATGACGAAATTGAAATCAATGATGATACTAAAAGTCACGAAGTTTTCTTAAAATATAAAAAACTCTACGAACAACTCACAGGCAGTAAATTGCGCCGCGCTAAAGAGATTGAATCCAGAAAAGAATAAAACAAGTGGTGAGTGGTGAGTGGTGAGAAACAGATGACCACTCACCACCACTTATTCAATGCAAATTTTCCTATTTGCCTTTTGAATAATATTACAAAAATGATAACTTAAAAAACGCCGTGCTTGTCGGCTCTGAAATACATTTAATTATTTACTGAATCTAAAAATTATGAATGCACATAAATTCATCAGGAATTGCTTTGCCATGATATTACTACCAACTTTCTTAAGCGTTATGAAAGCGCAGACAATTTCGGGAATTGTGAACGATGCTACAGGGAAACCTGCCATTTTTGCCTCTGTTGCGCTGTATAATGCTAAAGATTCAACTTTAGTAAAAGGTGCCCCAACCGATGATCAAGGTAAGTTTGATATAGCTAACACAAATTCTGGAAAATATTTTATTACTGCCAGTTTTGTAGGTTTTAATAACGCGAACTCAAAAACATTTGAGTACGACGGCAAAAATTATATCGTTGAAACAATTGCACTTAAAAAAGCAGAAAATAATTTAAAGGAAGTGACTGTTACAAGCACTAAACCACTGATTGAAGTCAAAGCCGATAAGCTTATTGTCAACGTTGAAGGCAGTATAAATTCATCGGGATATAATGCTCTAGAGCTTTTGCAAAAAAGCCCAGGCGTTCAAGTTGATAAAGATGATAATGTACTCATTAAAGGCAAATCCGGCGTAAAAATATATATTGACGGCAGACCTTCGCCTCTTGCTGGTAGGGATTTAGCAGCGGTATTAAAAGGTATGAATTCATCTGATATTGAAGCGATTGAAATAATTACAAACCCTTCAGCTAAATACGATGCGGCAGGAAATTTAGGTATTATCAATATTAGACTGAAAAAAAACAAGAAATTAGGAACAAATGGCAATATTTCTATTAATCCAACTTTTGGGATTACTCCAAAAATAAATTTGGCTGGCAGTATCAATTATAGGGATAAAAAATGGAATTTTTTTGGAACATATAGTTTTGAACAAGGTATTTGGCATAACACAACTGAGGATGATAAAATTATAAATAAAACAATTTTCAATAAATTATGGCACGGTGAATGGAAAGATACTTCTCATAATTTTAAAACGGGTGCAGACTATTTCTTAAACGACAAAAATACTATTGGTTTTGTTATTAACGGAAGCAGAAGTAACAGTGGTTCGTACGGACAAAGTACAACCTTAATTGGTAATCAGAATTTATTAAACACCGATTCTGCCAGATTGGAATCGGCGGCATTTGCGCCGGGTAAAAGCACAAATTTGAATTATAATTTAAATTATCGTTTTTCTGACACGTCTGGGCATGAACTGACGATTGATGCTGATTTGGGACAGTTCAGCAGCAATAGACGCACTTTCCAACCAAATTATTATACTTTTTCAAACCCGAAACAATTGGCTTATAGCCGAATTTACCAACAACAAACGCCAACAGATATTACAATACAGTCTGTAAAGGTGGATTATGAGCAACCATTTTTTAAAGGCAAATTGGGTTATGGTGTAAAAGGATCGAGTGTTAAATCGGAGAATGCTTTTGATTTATTTAATGTACAGAATGAAATTGCTGTGCGCGATACAGACAGAAGCAATAGTTTCACTTACACCGAAAACGTATTTGCAGGCTATTTAAATTATAATAAACAACTTAACAAAAAATGGAGTTTACAAGCTGGTTTACGCGCCGAACAAACAATATCGCTCGGCAATTTAGTTAGTTTTAAACACAATGATTTAGACAAAGTTGACACCTCTTATTTAAACATATTCCCAAGTTTTGCACTTACATTTAATGCGTCTAAAGACAATACGCTCAATTTTAATTTTAGCAGAAGAATAGATAGACCCAGTTATCAGGATTTAAATCCGTTTGAATTTAAAATTGATGAGTTGTACTACGGCAAGGGAAATCCTTTTTTAAGACCCCGCTATACAAACACTTTTAAACTCACACACACTTTTAAATCGCTTTTAACTTCTTCATTGGAGTATTATTATACTGTTGATGATTATAACGACATTACGCGAATAGATGGAAATAGGGTTTATAGTACATTAGAAAACTTCGCGCATTCTCAAGGTATTTCGTTGAATATCTCACTGAATACGCCTTTAACTAAGTGGTGGGATTTAAATTACAATATTACAATTCAAAAAAGCGCTATTCATGCTGATTTCAACGGAGAGCAAGTTTATGATGTCAACAATACAAACTATTATTTCAATGGTTCATCCACTTTTAAGCTCAATAAATCAATGTCATTCGAAATTTCAGGTTGGTATAATTCTCAATTTAATTGGATTTATGTCAATAAGGCACAAGGCATTATGAATATTGGTTTAAAAAAGAAAATCTTGAACGACAAAGCGGATATTAAAATTTCTATGAGCGATGTGTTGAATACGGTTGGTTGGAGTGCTTTGTATATTCATAATAACATCACTCAAAGTTTAAATGGCTTTTGGGAAGCTCGACGCTATTCCATCAATTTCAACTACCGCTTCGGAAGCTCTGAAATTAAAGGTGCGCGTAACCATAAAAGCAGTTCGGAAGAAGAAGCGAATAGGATAAAAAAATAGCTGATACAGTTGGATTTAAAATGGTTACTAAATTTGAAGGCTCAATAAATTGAGCCTTTTTTTAAAACCAAAATCTCATTTGCTCAGTTGTATTTTTTGCTCGTCTTTGTGCTGCGTCGGCGAAAGTTTTGGTGTTATCCGCAAAAATGATTTCGCGAGAAGAATTAATTAATAATCCGCCATCTTTATTGCTGCCATATTTGATGACATCCACTAAACTCCCTCCTTGAGCGCCAACACCTGGCACTAAGAAAAAATGATGGGGTGCTATGTTTCTTAATTCTTTGAGTTTCTCCGCGCGTGTAGCACCAGCTACAAACATTAAATTATCCTCACTACCCCACTCCATCGTTTTTTCTATCACGCGTTTGTAGAGTTCGTTGGGGATTTCAAAATCGGATGCGCCTGCGTTGGAAGTTAAAGCCAAAACAATCGTAAATTTATCCTTATATTCTAAAAAAGGTCGGATAGAATCTTCGCCCATATAAGGTGCAACGGTGATGGCATCACAATTAAGTGTTTCGAAAAAAGCTTTGGCATATTGTTTCGATGTGTTTCCAATATCGCCACGTTTGGCATCTGCAATAATAAAATGCTCTGATCCAATATAATTTATGGTTTCTTCTAAAGCCTTCCAACCCTTAACACCTTGCGATTCGTAAAAAGCTGTATTGATTTTATAAGCCACACAATGCTCGCGCGTAGCATCAATAATGGCTTTATTGAATATAAATTGAGGATTTTTTCTTTTCAGAATATGCTCTGGTAGTTTTTCGATGTCGGAATCAAGCCCAACACAGAGAAAAGTTTTTTCTGCGAGAATTTTAGAAATGAGTTGCGAACGTTGCATTCAATTATGAATTACGGCATATTTGTGATGAGAACTAAGAATTGAAATTTATTATAGTAACTTCCACTCTCAATAATCAACAGTCAACTAAATTAATTCAAAGCTACTACAGATTTTATTTCAGGAACGCGCGCTTTAACTGATTGTTCAACGCCTGCTTTCATCGTCATAGAACTCATGTGGCAACCAATGCAGTTACCGACCCAACGCAATTGCAAAACCATTTCGTCAGTAATATCAACAACCTCAACATTTCCACCATCAACGGCGAGATAAGGACGAATTTCGTCAATAGCCGTATTGACTCGCACCAACAAATCCGCTTTAATCATCGAACTATCATTCATAATGATCGGGTCTTGGTTAAAAGCTAATTGGTCGTAACTGATTTGAGAAATATGGTTCGACATCTCTTTATTATTTAGAAATGTAACAAAGGTAACATAATTTTGTTTATTTTATTGTAATAGATTCACCACAAAGGCACAAAGATTTCACAAAGATTTCATAAAGCCTAAGTATAATTCTTTATGAAATCTTTGTGAAATCTTTGTGCCTTTGTGGTGAAGAAATTCATCATTGAACATTACCGTATCAAATTCACTTCTCCGCTGATATTTTTAGCTGTACCATCAGGTAAAATAAGTTTGATAAGATACACATACACATCGGGTGCAACATCGTTTCCTCCTGATGTGCCATCCCAGCCTTTAAAAGTTGGCGAATTAAGTGTCGTTTGATTTGTTTCTTCGTAAAGCGCTCTTCCGAATCGACTAAATACTTGAAATGACACTACATTGTAAGCACCTTTCCAAAAAAGTGGAGTACGGGTTTGTGGCGGCGCAAAGTTTTTTCCGTCGTTGAAAAGAATTGTAAAATTACTATTGATAGTATCACCGTTCGGTGTAAATGCGTTCGGGATCTGAAAATTAGGAAAACGCGCTAGTATATTCACACTA
>JAYWBA010000117.1:0-15469 GCA_043781915.1 Saprospiraceae bacterium | reverse complement strand
AATCAAGTATGGGTTGGTTTTATGGAATTAAAGTGCATATTGTCATCAATAATATCGGTCAAATAGTAAATTTCGCGTTTTCTCAAGGAAATATAGCTGATAATAACGCTGACGTTTTGAAATATCTATTCAGTCGATTAACTGGTAAATGCGTTGGTGACAAGGGGTATTTAACTAAATTATTTGATGCTTTTTTGAGTGATGGCTTACAACTCATCACCAAAATAAAAAAGAACATGAAAAACGTTCTCATGCCAATGATAGATAAAATATTACTTCGAAAGCGAGGAGTTATTGAATCAGTTAATGATATTTTGATTTCTATTTGTGATTTAGAACATTCGAGACATCGGAGTGCAGAGAATGCTTTTTCTTCAATGTTTGCTGCGTTATCAGCTTACGCGTTTTTGGAGAGAAAGCCTTCCATTGCAACAAAAAACTTATTGGTTAATTCATAACTCACGTAATTATAATGTTCGACGTATTTCAGTTTTAATTCAATTGGTCTTGATAAATCATTTTTAGTAAATGAAAATTCAGTTCGGTTTGAATTTTGATGAACAACTACTAATACTGTCTTTTCGCCTAAATATCTATGGTGAATTTTTATTTCGAAAACTCCATTTGATAGGGTTGTAGCGTGAATATCAACATCTTTAATGAAGACAGTAGCTCCAGAAATTGGCTTGCGGCTTTCAGCGTCAATTACAATACCTCGGATAAGAATTGTATCACGTCCATCACTTTCATTTTTATTTTCTGAAACACCAAATTTTGCATTGGGTAATATTTCCATTTTCGGTTTCAAGCCTATTTTTGCTTGAAAAGAATTATTCAAACCCATAACCGAAGTCAAAGCCAAAGAAAAAAACGCGCTCCAATAATTTCGTGGTTTAGAAGTTTGTACCACCAAAATACGGTCGAGTTGAAAACTCGAAAATCTGCCACAGACATTGCCATTAGCAGTATTTAGTTTGTGCAGTATTTCTTTATCGCTCAAATTCGTAAAATCAACCACACATTTTTGGCACGATGCGCAAAAACGGGCAGTATCGGAAGTACTGCTCATTTGCTCCCAATTTTCGGAGCAAGGTTCTGGAATAGTTACGCGCATGTTATAAGATTATTTGCCAAAATTGAGACAGAACTGCGATGAAAGCAAATTTATTTTTTATTCTTTGAGATGTAAAGTATATTTGCTTTATTATTTTCAGAATGGCAAAAGACAGGTATCACTATTTAGTCAAAGAAGCGCTCATCGAAGAGGGATGGAGTAT
This sequence comes from Saprospiraceae bacterium, assembly GCA_043781915.1. Lineage (GTDB taxonomy): Bacteria > Bacteroidota > Bacteroidia > Chitinophagales > Saprospiraceae > JAAFJT01. The sequence continues at coordinate 14,192 of JAYWBA010000117.1, read as the reverse complement.
TACACATGATCCATACACGCTAAAAGATTGGGACCCCAACTGGGAAATAGATTTTGGTGCTGAAAAAATTATCGCTGCCGAAAAAGAAAATGAAAAAATTGCTGTTGAGGTGAAGTCATTTCTCGAAACATCATTTGCAAATGAGTTTCATAAAGCTTTAGGACAATATCTGAACTATAGAGCAGGTTTGAAAGAATTAGAAAAAGAAAGAACTTTGTTTTTAGCCGTTCCTTTGGAAATTTGGGAAATTGAATTTCAACGAAAAGGTATTCAGTTTTCTATCGAAACCTATAAAGTTAAAATTATTGTTTACAATACCGTCTCAAATACAATTGCAAAATGGATTCATTAAAAGCGAAGATAAATAAAAACAAAAAAATATTGGCAGCTTATATTCGAGAGCTTGCCGAAGAAAAAAACAATGCGCTTGGCAATGATTTGACTTACCAAGCTATTATAGATTTAACCTCAAACCATTTTCAATTGGTTCGAATAGGCTGGCACGAGAACAAGTATATTTACAATATTTTGATACATTTGGATATAAATCCAGATACAGGTAATATTTGGGTGCAACAAAATAACACTGAAATTTTGTTGGATGATGAATTAAGACACAAAGGAATCCCTAAAAACAACTTTGTTTTAGGTTTTAGACCTGCTGCTATGCGTTCTTTCTCAGATTTTGCTGTGGCGTAAGAATTGAAAAAACGGCACTCACGTGCTCCCAATTTTCGGAGCAGGACTCTGGAATTATTATGTGCATGATTTATGATTAATTGCCAAAATTGAAGGGTTTTCAAAAATATTTCTGAACCGCCTTCGTAAAATGCGGAATAGCAATTTCTGGCTCTTGAATTTCCGGATGCCACAATTTTTCCCATTCAAAACTGTAAAAACCCTTGTAGTCTCCCGTTTTTAATGCTGTTAATGCTTCTGCAAGTGGTGCTTCACCTTCACCTAAAAGGGTATATTGTTCTTTGCCATCAACTATTTTTGCATCTTTTATGTGCGTATGTTTGATGTATTTTTTAAGTTTTTGATACACTTCTTTTGGCGGCTCTTTTGTAACTGACCACATATTGAAATAATCCCAAACGAGACCAACATGCGGATGATTGACCGATTGCATAATGCGTAACAATATATCGCTTTGCACCACTTTGCCATGCGACTCCATTAAAATATTCACGCTGCTGCCTTTTGTATAATCTCCCAATTCAACCAAATTTTTAATGATGTTTGCTATTGTTTCTTCGTCTTTTTGGTCTTTGGGTAAATCGTTAGGGAAAACACGAATATTCGGGCAATTAAGTTGGTGTGCTAAATCTACGTACCGTTTGGCTTCATCCAAATTCGTTTTTCTTTTAGCTGCATCGATAAAGTGCATATTAGCAGATGAACCTAAATCCACAAATTTCAGCTTATTATCCGCCATTAATCGCAATGTTGCTGGCAGATTTTGCGCACTGAATTCTGGGCATTTGGGCAAATCCATTTGTCCTAAAATACCGCGAATTTCCAAGCCTTGATAGCCATTATCTGCCGCACATTTTACAATTTGTGGAAAGGTCCATTTTGGACAACCCAATGTTGAAAATGATAACAGTGGCTTATGTTTTGCACCGAAATTGAAGTTGCCAAAAACCGATAAGCCTGCTAAAGGAATAAGCGTTTTTAAAAAATCTCTGCGTTTTTGTGTCATAATTTAATTATAGATGTAACTGTTTAGCTAAAGCTAAAATGTTTATCAATGGAAACGCGGATTTAGCGGATTTCACGGATTTTCACGGATTTTCACGGATTTTTTAATCTTCAAAATCCTAAAACAGTTAGAAATCCGTGTTCATCAGCTAAATCAGCTAAATCCGCGTTTCCATTGTCGAGTAATTTAGCTTTAGCTAAACAGTCAATTACAAATTTTTATTCTTGAGTTCTTTCACCGCAAAATTGGCGGCTCTCGCCGTCAAAGCCATATACGTTAATGACGGATTTTGCGTAGAAGTTGATGTCATGCAAGCACCATCGGTGACAAAAACATTTTTGCAACCATGCATTTGATTCCAGCTATTCAATAGAGAAGTTTTAGGGTCTCTTCCCATTCGAACACCTCCCATTTCGTGATTTTCGTTACCGGGTGTCCTATTTCTATCAATGCATTTAATATTTTTGAAACCCGCGTGCTCAAACATTTCTGTGAATTGTTCATTAAAGTCTTTAATTATTTTTTCATCGTTATCGTCATAACCAACAGAAATTCTCAATTGAGGTATGCCATAAGGATCAACGGCGTGATCATCTAATCGAACTGTACTGGTTTCTTTTGGAATCGTCTCACCCATCATATTAGAATTGATTTGCCACGGACCCAATTCGCGATGCGTCAGACTGTTTTTTAAAGTTTCACCAATACCTTCTTCGTGAGAATGTGCATCGCGAGAGGTAAAAAATTGGGCTGCATAACCTCTCAAAAAATCTGTTTCCTGTTTGTAAACGTTTCTGAAGCGCGGAATAAAACAGCCGTTTGGTCTCTTGCCTTCCGTTTTAAAGTCCATAAAATCTTCAGATGTAGCTGTTATCCTGCCGCGAAAATTGTGAAAAGCCATGTATTTTCCGAGCAAGCCATTGTCGTTACCCAAGCCATTTGGGAAGCGATGCGATTTCGAATTTAATAGTATCAAGTTTGAACCTAAAGCTGAAGCGTTGACAAAAATTATTTTTGCGTAGAACTCGATTGTTTCTTTCGTTTGAGCATCGACAACACGAACACCTATAGCTTTGTTTTTTTTCTCATCAAAAATGATGGAATGCGCCACTGAATGCGGTCGTAAAGTCAGTTTGCCCGTTTTCATCGCCCAAGGAATAGTTGAAGCATTAGAACTAAAATAACCACCATAAGGACAACCGCGCTGACACAAATCGCGATTGACACAACTACCGCGACCTTGATCTAAATGAATTTTTTCAGGCTTTGTGAGATGCGCCACTCGACCAATAATGAAATGCCTGTCAGAATATTTTTCACTCAATTTCTCCTTAAAATGTTTTTCTACACACGTCATCTCATGAGGTGGTAAAAATTCGCCATCGGGCAGCGTATTTAAGCCATCTCTATTGCCTGAAATGCCAGCAAATTTTTCAACATGCGCGTACCAAGGTGCGAGATCAGCATATCGAATTGGCCAATCAGTAGCAAATCCATCACGTGCTGGACCTTCAAAATCAAAATCGCTCCAGCGTTGCGTTTGTCTTCCCCACAATAACGACCTACCACCTACATGATACGCGCGAATCCAATCGTAAGGTCTATCTTGAATATAAGGTTGCTCGGCATCTTTGGTTAAAAAATGTGCGGTTGTTTCATCAAAAATATAGTTTTTGCTCGCAATTTTATATTCGTCTTTAATATGCAAAGGCACTTGACCGCGATGTTCGAACTCCCAAGGTTCTTTCATTGTTGTCGGGTAATCAACGATGTGTTTTACATCGTGCCCACGCTCTAGCAACAGCGTTTGAAGTCCGTTTTGAGTTAATTCTTTAGCAGCCCAACCTCCACTTATACCTGAGCCAATAACTATGGCATCGAACGTCCTGTTCTTTTTTGTTGCGTTAAGATTATCCATCTCTATTTGTTGTGACAAAAATTTTGAAATATATGCAGGGCCTTACAAATTTGGGTAAAATGTTTGTATATATCAAATTAATTCTCAATTTTTGTTGATATACGCTATGGCTTTTTCGAAAACTTCATCTCTGCCTTCTTTAATGCCTCTAATGGTTGGCTTCACTTCAATATCTGGGACGATGCCAATGCGTTGTGTTTCTTTGCCATTGGGATAGTACACACCTGTACCACTAATTCCAGTTTCAAATCCTCCAGGCAAAGAAAAACCGGCAAAACTGCCGACTGCACCTGCGGTTTGACTTCCAATTACGATGGCATGTGGTGACACTTTTAAAGCCATAGCAAAAAACTCTGCTCGACTTTGAGTTAGTTCATTCACCAATACAATTATTTTACCTTTATAGTATGCTGTTCTTTCTTCACCAACTTTGAGCACTTCTCTTAGGTGATACAAACCTGAACAACCAATAGTTGGCTCAGAAAACCTTGCAAAAGGAATTGGTTTAGGTAAAAGGTATTTCGACAGTTCATAAACCAATTTAAATTCTGCAGGGTAATTTCTTAAATCTAAAATAATTCCCTTTGTCTTTTTAAATTTTTCAAATGTTTCAGGCAATTGTTTTTCTTGAAAATTACCAAGAAAAATATACCCTAAATTTTCAGAAATTAAACTACTGTTACTTTTTGGAATCACAATAGGAAGGCCGAATCTAAAATGACAAATAGTCGGTTCAATAACTTGGATTACACTATCTTTTCTAGAAATTTTTAGAATAATAGAAGTCTCATTGCTACCGAGCAATTCCTCTTGAATACTCCTGAGTTGTGTTGGTTTATTCGATGCAGGAGTATAGGGTAACATCAATTCAACTAAATGTTTGATTGGAATCCCATTCTTGTCAAGAATTATATCTCCAACCTTTAGTTGGCTCTCTTTAGCTCTTTCAGAGTTTGGAAAACGAGTAACCACTACTTGTTCATCAATAAATTGAATGTCTGCACAAGACCTAAATTTATTGCCTCTCCCCACTGGATCTTTATACAAAATGATATGAGAATCGTGTGCAGAAGCGAGCATCATTAAAAGAACTGTACGATATTCTTTGGCGTTTTTTGCTTCAATAAATTTAGGAATCAATTTTGCAAAAACTTCATCCCAAATTTCTTCAGTAATGGCATATTTGTAAGGATAATAGTATTGAATTATGTTCCAAAAACGAAACAATCCCAATAGACGAAAACCAGCATCAGGATAGGTTTTTATGTGGGAATAGGTATCTTCATGTGTAAAATCAGGAGGCGCACCATCTTCCCAAACTTTGACATAATAATTATCTTCAAAATGGGAATTACTTTTAATGTACTTCAATTTATCTTTTAGCTTTGAGTCTAAATTTTCTGTTTCAATCCAAGAATAATCAGGTTTTTGTTTAGTAAGTGAATCAGATGTGCAAATGGCAGTATTTCCAGGTTCAATCGCACCGAGGCTATCAATCCATTGTGCCAAAATTTTATCTCTTGAAAAATTATCCTCACAGTTTAAAACTTTCGGCATGATGCGGAACAGTTCAAAATCCCAATTAAATTCACCGGCTGCTACTTTGGAATGGTGGTATTTTAAAAATCCCCAGACTTTACCCAATAAAGCCAAATTTTGACTTTGAAATGTCGATAGAGAATTAATCTCAATTCTTGAACCGAAATTAAATGAACTATCTAACTCACCATTATAAAACTTCTTCAATGGTGCTTTTTCAATCGGAATTACATCTAAAAAAAGGTGCAAATCATCGAACCATACTATCCCTTTGGCGGTTGAGAAACATTCAATTATTATTGAATCACCTTTTTGAACCATTAAATTAAAGGGAAGCTTGATAGAAAATTTTTGCCAATCTGGTTTGTTAAAAGGTTGTAATTTTAGTGATTGGTACTGTATCCAATGTCCGTTCGGTGTTTTTGCGCCAAATCCAAATCCGCAATACCCATCACTCGAAAGGCATTTAGACTTAATAAAACCTTCTAAAACGATGGAATTATATCCTGTAAATTCGTTTAAGAACTCTAAGCTTAGATGATTGTTTTCGGAATTCAATGTATCGGATTGCATTCGAATTGAATATTTTCCTTCTTTTTTTACGACAGAATCAATATAGCTTATAGGCTTTGATGTATTTGAATTATCGGACGTCCAACCTAATGGAAATTTAGCCTTATCCAAATTTTCGAAATTTAGGTTTAGTGCATTTTTTTGGGCAGTTATTTCAACCGAAAAAAGGCAAAAAAGCAAATAGAAGCAAAGTTTATTTAACTTTATCATCGCAGTTAGGGAATAGTTCTAAAATTTGAAAGAAAGTGCTGTAACTTTCGAACCGGGAAATGTAACAGCGAAGATATGCTAAATATTGTTTCATAAAACGATTTAACTTTGTTGACAATCATTTAGCTAAACCCAAATTCTAAAACTGAAATCTGCAATTTTAATTGAGAACATTTTTAAAATTTCATTTTTGAAAAATGAAATTTTAAAATGAATTTGTGACTGAATTTTACACAATTAAAAACTTAATTGTGTAAAATTCAGTCACAAATTGATTTTCAAAAACAAAAAAATTTAAAAATATTTTGGTTCAAATTTTTTCTCAACTGTTTCATCTCTCATAATTGAGACGCTATTTATCGCATCTCTACGAAATCTTACTCCACACCCGCGCATTTTTGTTCGTAAACTCTAAAAAATTCTGCATTGGCGAATTTTGTGGAGTGGCTAAATTCGGATCGGATTCTAAAATTTGCAATGCAGTGGCGCGCGCTTGATGCAAAGTTTCTTGATCTTTCACCAAATCGGCAATTTTGATATTGACAGAGCCGCTTTGCATAGTGCCTTCAATATCGCCAGGTCCGCGCAACGCTAAATCGACTTCGGCTATAACAAAACCGTCGGTGGTGTCGCACATCGTTTTAATGCGTTTTCGACTGATTTCATTTAAATTATAACTCGACATCAAAACACAATACGATTGGTCGGCACCGCGACCGACGCGACCGCGCAACTGATGTAATTGCGCCAAACCAAATCGCTCGGTGTGTTCAATGATGATGGCGGTAGCGTTCGGCACATTTACGCCGACTTCAATAACCGTAGTTGCCACCATAATTTGCGCTTGACCAGATACGAATCGCTGCATCTCGAAAGCTTTATCTTTTGGGTGCATTTTGCCATGCACAATTGCTAATTGATATTCGGGTGGTGCAAAATGTTCGCTTAGTGCCGCATGACCTTGCATCAAATCGAGTAAATCGAGTTTTTCCGATTCTTCAATAAGTGGATAGACGACATAAACTTGTTGCCCTTTTGAAATCTGATGCCGAATAAAACCAATCACTTTCGCACGGTGATTTTCGGTATAATGCACCGTTTGAATCGGCTTTCTGCCAGCGGGTAATTCGTCAATAACAGATACATCGAGGTCGCCATAAATTGTCATCGCTAAAGTTCTTGGAATCGGCGTAGCAGACATCACCAAAACGTGCGGCGGAAAATCGCCCGATTTGCGCCAGAGTTTACTGCGCTGCTCAACACCAAATCGGTGTTGCTCATCAATAATAGCGAGTCCAAATTTTTGAAACACCACCCAATCTTCAAAAATAGCGTGAGTACCCACCAATAATTTTATTTCACCCGATGCCAATTGCGCTAAAACAGCTTCGCGTTTTTTGCCTTTAATCGAGCCACTTAAAAATCCGATACCGATGTTGAGTGCTTCGCAATATTTTGAAAGCCCGTTGTAATGTTGCTCGGCGAGAATTTCAGTTGGTGCCATTATGCACGATTGATAACCAGAATCTAAAGCAATTAAAACCGTTAAAAAAGCCACCATCGTTTTTCCTGAACCCACATCACCTTGCAAAAGCCGATTCATTTGCTTACCACTACCGACATCAATTCTGATTTCTTTGACGACGCGTTTTTGCGCGTTTGTGAGCGTGAAAGGCAAAATAGTATTGTAGAAAGTATTGAAATGCGCACCTACTTTATCGAACACCAACCCTTTAAGCGAGCCTTGCCGAACGAGTTTAAGTCGTAATAATCTAATTTGAAGAAAGAAAAGTTCTTCAAAAACCAAACGTTTCTTGGCTTGTGCGGCATCAGTGGTGTTGTTCGGAAAATGGATTTTATACAGCGCTTCATATCTGCCAATCAATCCGTGCGATTGTAAAATGTGCGCACTCAGGTTTTCAGGCACATCATATTGTTTTACTTTTTCGAACAAAGCGCGCATAATTTTGCGTTGCCCTTTCGCATCTAAACCTTTAGCTTCGAGTTTTGCCGTTGAGGGATAAACGGGATCGAACGTAGAAGCGCGTTGCACTTGTCCATCGGGCAAAGAAATTTCCATTTCTGGATGCACAATACTCAATCTATCGCCGAAGCGATTTATTTTTCCGAACACCACATATTCTGTGTCAATCCGCAAACTTTTTTCTACGGCTTGCGCTTGGTTAAACCACACCAAATTCATCACACCCGATGAATCGCGCAGCAAAACTTCCAATCTTCTGCCTTTACCTTCTCCCACCATTTCTTTGCGCCGAACAATACCGCGCAACTGAACCGTATCATTATCTTCCGTGATTTCTGTAATTTTCCAAAACCGAGTTCTATCAATATATCGAAACGGAAAATGCGTGAGTAAATCGCCATAATTAAAAATGCCAAGCTCTTTCTTCAACGTATCCGCCCGCAACGGACCGACACCCGCTAAATATTCTATCGCCGTTTCTAAGATGTTTAAAGCCATGTTAGCACGTGGTGTTTCAATTTAAGGGAGTAAAGATAATAGATGGTGATGAAATTTGGTTGTACATTTCGGTAAAACGTAAGGCGATTTTTTTACCACAAAAGCCACAAAAGCTCCCCTACTTTTTATCTATAGTAGTTTTCTCAAATGATTATCAGGATGGTTGAATCAATTACCATGTAGGAGGTTCGTGTTGGTTAAAAAGTATATGGTTTTCTTCAAGTCTTTTAATGTCTTCTTCTGACCATGCCGATAAAGTTTTGCTAACTTCCAAAAAATGACCAACAGTTTTAGGGGCATATTGTGTTTTAACAATCGTTTTATCGACTACTTTAGAGTTTGTTTTTTTCTTAGAAGACTTTACTTTAACGGCGAATCGTTGGAAGATTTCCATCAATACCAATTCGTCTCGGTCTTCAAACTCAATAGTGTAAGATTTCATACAATTAATTTTTTACAAAAATAATAGACTTGTTCGGATTTAATTCTTTATTAAATGTAAATTCCAAATTCCTGCTGCAATTCGGATTATTTTATCTTCAAAATTGAGTTTTTTATTTCTGTACCTTTGATAAAGACACGCTCAACGTTTAATGCCACAAATCGCATTTTCTACAATCACTCTTATTGAAGACTGATTTTTGTTAAATTCTTTCTGCTCCTTGTTTAAAGCCCTTTTTTTACGTTTTTTAATAGGAATTTCAAGGGTTTTAATTTTGAAATCTTTTTCAAAACCTAAATACCCCAAATCTAACAAACATTTAAATGTTTTAAACCCAAGCTAATTTAGGGTCAAAATCTAGACGTAGTAGCTCCAAATCATGAATACTTCCTTGAGTTGTTAAACCTAAGAAATGGATGAATTTTTGAGTATCGCATGTAACTGTATTCTTTATCGTATCATAACCTTGTTTACCGCTATACAATGCACGTTGTTCATCATAATCTTTAGGTCTAAAATGTTCTCTTTCAGTTGCATCAATTATCAGCGTGTTTACTTTTTTTTTCAAAATATAAGCGCATATCTTCGACACCACTACAAGAAGATGGAGGTAAAAGATTTAATTCCTTTAAGGATTTTTCCATAACAGGAAGCCATTTATGAAGGGCTTCATGGGCAGAAGAACGTGATAAAGAAAACAAATTGCCTAAAACATCAAAAGTTGGATAGTTTTTAAGGTAAAATAAGCAAAAAACAACTTTGTCTCGAATAGTTGGCAAACTACCTTTACGACCTCCTCCGATTGAGCGTCTGCGAGCAGAACCCAAACGTTGTTGAAGTAAAGTATTAGAAAAAGCAGTTTCTAATTGGTTAATTCTAATTCGTCAACCCCAATAGTGCTTTTCTGTTCGCAGTTATCTCTGAATGTCATAAGTATGTTTTCTGCAAAATAAATACTTTTTTCTAAAAAATAATAATTACCGAACAAGTCTAGTAAAATTCGAAAATTTAATCAAAGCAGAAAAATACTTTTCTGGAGTTTGCCAGTTGCCGATGAAGATGACCAAAAATTTGTAGATTTTTATGTCGTCTGTGGAGCAAAATATCTTGTGACCGAAGATAGGATATTTTTCAGGGAATTACCAAAAGTTCCTTTCCCCAAAGTGATACCGATAAAACCAAGAGATTTTATCAAAATTTACAAGGTGTCTAAGTCGGTTTAAACTTGGTCAAGGTTGTAAAGAAATTACAAACTCACTTCCTTCGCCTTCTGCACTTTCAACTGTCAAACTGCCACCGTGTCCTTTCGTAATTATATCGTAAGCGAGTGATAAACCCAAACCCGTGCCTTGTCCTGTGGGTTTAGTCGTGAAGAATGGTTGAAAGATTTTGACTTTGACGGCGTCAGACATACCTGTGCCGTTGTCTTTGATGTGGATTTCGATGGAGGTGTCCGTTTTTTGTGTCGAGATGGTGACAGTTGGTTTGTAACCTCGTAGGTTTTGAAAACCTACGAGGTTTTTTTCATCGTCCGCCAAACCTCGTAGGTTTTGAAAACCTACGAGGTTTTTTTCATCGTCCGCCAAACCTCGTAGGTTTTGAAAACCTACGAGGTTAACAGCACGTTCATTAACAGCATAAAACGCATTATTAATCAAATTCACAATAACGCGACCAATATCTTGCGGAATAATTTCTATTTTTGGTAGCGATTCATCAAAATGCGAAATCATTTCAACTTTAAAATCTTTGTTCTTAACTTGAAAGCTGTTAAAAGCCAATCGGGAATATTCATCGCAGAGTTTATTAATATCGCTTAATTCTTTTACGCCTGTTGCAGGTTTTGAATGTTCAATCATACCAGACACAATACTACTTGCGCGTTTACCATGATGGTTTATTTTTTCTTGATTGCTGTTTAAATCGTACATCAATTCTCTGACGTACTCTTTATCAATCGGTTCGTTCGTAACTTCTTTGTCCAAATCTTTAGTTATTCCCAAACTCAATTCCGAAAAATTATTGACAAAATTGAGTGGATTTTGAATTTCGTGTGCAATACCTGCCGTCAATTCGCCCAAACTCGTGAGTTTTTCGGATTGTATGAGTTGGTTTTGCGTGGCTTTGAGTTGTGATAAAGTATTTTGCAATTGGGTATTTGCCTTGTGCTTTTGGCGGTTATTGCGATACAAAAACAAACCGATGAGTGAAAACAAACCTAAACCACCCAATAAACCATAAATTTTGAATCTAGTTAATCTCTCTTCTTGCTTTTTTTCAGCTTCTTGAAGCGCAACCTTGTAATTAAAGTCAATGTTTTGAAATTGATAAATTTTTTGGACTTCGGCTTTGCTTAAACTATCGCTAAATGATTTAGCAATTCTCAAATAGATAAAAGCACTGTCGGCTTTACCAAGTGATTGATACGCGGCTGAGATGGCAGAATAGGCGTTATTAATTCCTGCGGGCAAATGTAATTTTTTATAAATTTCTAACGATTTTTTGGCGTAAAACAGACTTGAATCAAATTGATGTTTCATTTTGTATAATTCGGATAAAGGAATATAAATATCAGCTTCATCAGCTAAATTATTTTGGATTTGACTTATTTTAGCACCGTTAAGAAAATACGTTTTCGCAGAATCCAATTCGCCTTTTTGCAAGTAAACTTGCCCAATAACACGCAGCATAAAACCTTGATACCCTACGTAGCCAGAAATATTTGAAATTTGTAAAGCAGTTTTTTCAAGCATGTATGCGGAATCGAGTTTATTGGCTCTCAAACAGAATTCACCAAAATTCATATTTATATCCCCTAATCCTACTTTATCGTCAACAATTTCTGCAATTTTAAGTGCTTTTTGATAATTCGAGATAGCTCTTTCATTTATTCCTAAAACACCAAATAAAAATCCAGTTTGCTGATAAATAGCTGATAAAATAATGAGGCGTGCATTATGTACATTGCCATCGCCAGAAAATTTTATTGGCAGCGCAAGATCTCTTTCACTTTTTTCATCTTCTGCTATTTTTGCAGATTCCGTTAGAGAAACGAGCGATTTAGGGTAATTATTTAATCTTTGAGTTAGGTACCCAATTTCTCCTAGACTGGCTGCTTGCCAAAGTTTTTGATTGAGTTTATTCGCTAAGGTTAACTGTTGTTCAGCGAAGTAAAGCGCATTATCTCTATTAATTTCAGAATAATAAAAATTCAAGTCTTTACATATCGACATTTTCAGGGTGTCGTTTTTTGTAATTTGCAAAATTAAACCCAAGCTATCCGCTTCATGCTGTGTCGAAGGAGCATAAAAAAAAGTATTTTGCGCTGTTGCAAAAGTGGGCAATAACAAAAGCAAAAAAGCTTTAACTAACCATTTCATAGTTTTCGATTTTAAGGAGTAGTATAATTTTAAGATTGTGTAAAGATAATTTATTTTTTTGGAAAATCAATAAACATAGTAGAGACGCCAACATGGAAAACAGATGTGTGCAAAAAAAAGACGCGATTTATCGCGTCTCTACATTTTTTATTTTACAAATTTCGTTTCTTCAATTCACTCACGGCATAATCGCAAGCGCGGGCGGTTAACGCCATATATGTTAACGACGGATTTTGTGTAGATGTAGAAGTCATACTTGCGCCATCGGTGACAAAAACGTTTTTGCACGCATGTAGTTGATTCCAAGCATTGAGCAGCGATGTTTTCGGGTCTTTACCCATGCGGACACCACCCATTTCGTGAATATCATTACCAGGAGCACGTTGACTATTGTCGTGCGTTCTAATATTTTTAAATCCTGCAACAGTAAACATTTCTGTCATTTGCTGCAAATAGTCTTTCACCATTTTCTCGTCGTTGTCGTCGTAGCCGACAGAAATACGCAACATCGGCATGCCAAATGGATCTTTTTTATCTTTATCGAGTGCAACGAAATTCGATTCTTTCGGAATCGTTTCACCCATCATGTGCGAACCAACGTGCCAGCCATCGCTGTATTTAGTGGTTTGCAATTGCTTTTTCAAATCTTCACCAATTGTGTCACCTGTTGCAGCATTTCCTTTCCATCTGCTCGCATCGAAACCTGCGGCATAACCGCGAAGGAAATCAGTTTCTTGTTTAAGCAAGTTACGAAAGCGCGGAATATAACTGCTGTTAGGTCGTATACCTTCTGTCGCTGTATCTAAAAAGCCATCGTATTCGCCATTTACGGTAGCGCGATAATTGTGAAAAGCGACGTATTTCCCCATCAAACCGTTGTCATTACCCAAACCATTCGGGAAACGATTAGACGTAGAATTCAGAAGAATGAGATTTGTGTTTATAGTAGATGCATTGACAAAAATAATTTTTGCATAAAACTCCATCATTTCTTTTGTTTCCGAATCTATAACGCGAACGCCTGTGGCGCGTTGTTTTTTTTCATCGTAAATAATAGAATGAACGACTGAATGTGGACGCAAAGTCATGTAACCCGATTTTGCTGCCCAAGGTAATGTGGATGCGTTCGCACTGAAATAACCACCATACGGGCAACCGCGGTGACAAAGATTGCGATTCACACATTGCGCTCTGCCTTGTTCGAAATGAATAGGTTGCGGTTTAGTGATGTGTGCTGCGCGACCAATAATAACGGGTCTATCTTTATAGTTTTTCGCCATTTGCTCCGAAAAATATTTCTCTACACAACTCATTTCGTGCGGCGGCAAAAATTCGCCATCGGGTAATTGCGGTAAACCATCTTTATTACCTGTAATGCCCGCAAATTTTTCGACATAACTGTACCAAGGCGCTATATCGTTATAACTTATAGGCCACTCAACGGCAAAACCGTCGCGAGCAGGTCCGTCAAAATCGAATTGACTCCAACGCTGCGTTTGTCGCGCCCATAAAAGCGATTTTCCACCCGTTTGGTAGCCGCGAATCCAATCGAAAGGTTTTTCTTGAATATAAGGATGCTCGTTATCCTTCACCATAAAATGTGCCGTATCTTCTCTGAAAACGTAACAACGGCTCGCAATCGGATTGGCTTCGCGCACTTCGAGTGGCAATTGTCCGCGATGTTCCAATTCCCAAGGTTCTTTGAGAGTTGTTGGATAATCTACTATGTGTTTTACTTCGCGTCCGCGCTCTAACACCAATGTTTTTAATTTTTTATCGCAAAATTCTTTAGCAGCCCAACCGCCGCTCATACCTGAACCAATGACAATGGCATCGTATGTTCTTTTTTTTATGCTATCCATTTTTAAAATGAAGGAATGAAGGAATGAAGGAATGAAAGAATGAAAGAATGAAAGAATGAAAGAATGAAAGAATGAAAGAAT
>JAYWBA010000116.1:0-5638 GCA_043781915.1 Saprospiraceae bacterium | reverse complement strand
ATACTTTGATAACGGTGTTCACTTTCTTCCACTTTTTTAAGAGCAAGTATCTGTTCGGTTATTTCGTTGGCAACCACAATTATTCCCGCTATGGTTTTGTCATCGTCTCTTAACGGTTGAATAACAAAATTGTAAAACCCTTGTGTGCTTTTGTTATTCTTATTTATATAAAATTCCCATTCGTTTCCATAATAGGTTGTTCCGCTTTGCATGACGCTATCCATTATGGCTTTGAACCCTTGTGTTTCCAGTTCGGGCAATACGTCAAACAGTGGTTTGCCTACAAAATCTACTCCTTTATTTAGCATTTGCAAAGCAAGTTGGTTGGCTATATCTGCAATATATTCCTTGCCTTTGTAAACACCGATTGCGACTGGTGTCTGCATTACAAGCGACCTAAAATTGGCTTCACTTTCTTCCGCTTTTTTGCGTGCAAGCACCCGTTCGGTTACATCAGTTGCATAAACAATTACACCAGAAACGGTTCCGTCATTTTCTTTATACGGATGGTAAACAAAGTTAAAATAAATGGTTTCCCTTTCTCCATTCTCACGCTCAAAATAGGCAGGTTGCTCTGTACCATAGTGCGTGCTATGGTTGTGAAACACATCTAACAACAAACCCATGAAAGGCTGGTCTTTCATTTCGGGTAAAATTTCTAAAAACGGTTTGCCAAATGCTTCTTTTCCTACATTAAAGATTTTAAGCATGGGGGCATTGGCTATATCCAATATCATATCACCGCCCTTAAAAATTAAATTGGGGTAGATTGATAGTTCTATCAAATTGCGAAAACGCTGTTCGTTTTCATGCGATTTTTGGAAATCAAATTTTGATGAATTTATGAAGCACAATTCGAGCTCTAATTCCTTTATCCTATTTTCAAGTTCTTTCTTTTTCAATTTATTAAATTTTGGTAATTATTTATTGCAGATTGTTTTACTTATACTCAAAGTTAGGGCTTTCCCATAAAGTAATAGCAAAAAGAATAGATTATCTAATTTTGTGTTACCAAAAATAAAAAAAAGATGCGTTGCCTTCTTGCGAGGTCGAAGTAACGACTTTAAATTCAGATTTAAAAACTACTTGCAATTTAGATTTACGCGATAATTGCGCCAAGCGACATGATTTAAGAATTAGTATCGAATATCAAGTAACATAAACCGAATTCCAGATTTCCGACCCCTAAAGTGTGAATTTTGCAAATCAATTAAATAATTTTATAACTTTTGGGAATTCAGATAGGTACACCTTTGGGGTGCAAAAAATACCCTTTTGCAACCCATCTATTTTAAAAAAAAGTAGATGATTGCTTCAGTCTCGTTCTGCACTTGTGTCTAATTTCAATTATCTCTTATCTCTTAAAATAATGTCCATTCAAACAACCAACCCGACTACAAACAAAGTCGTGAAATCTTATGAGGAATTTACTGATACCCAAGTTATGGCATTAGTTGAACAAGCCCATGTGCAATTCGCACAATGGCGCAAAACAAGTTACCAGTATCGTTCGCAGTTATTACACACAGTAGCCGATTTAATGCGCGCTCAAAAAACAACTTTAGCAAAGTTGATTACTTTAGAAATGGGTAAGCTTATTGCGCAAGCAGAAGGCGAAATTGTTTTAAGTGCTGATATTTTCGATTACTATGCTATTAATTCCCCAGAGTTTCTTTCCGATAAGCTCTTGCACCCGAAATTCGGTAAAGCATTTATTCGAAACTGTCCTATTGGCGTATTATTGGGTGTTGAACCTTGGAATTTTCCCTTTTACCAAGTAGCACGTTTTGCTGCACCTAATATAATGGTGGGGAATACTATTTTAATAAAACACGCATCCATTGTTCCACAATGCGGCATTGCCATTGAAAATTTGTTTAGAGAAGCTGGCGCACCAATTGGACTATACACCAATTTATTGATGTCGGGCAAACGTGCCTCAGAATTGGTTAAAGATAAGCGCATTAAAGGCGTTTCACTAACGGGCAGCGAATTAGCAGGTGCGAGTTTAGCCGCTGAAGCTGGAAAAAATTTAAAAAAATCGGTTTTAGAACTTGGTGGTAACGATGCCTTTATCGTTTTAGAAGATGCCGATATTAACCAAGCAGTTGAATGGGCAGTTGTTGGGCGTATGAATAACAATGGAGAATGTTGCATCGCCTCTAAACGCCTCATTGTTGTCGAAAAAGTAGCTGATGAGTTTTTATCGAAATTCACAGCTAAATTAACACAAATGAAAGTTGGCGATCCTATGGATGCTTCCACGCATTTAGGACCGATGAGTAGTGAAGAAGCTGCCGTGCATGTTGCAGAACAAGTTGAAAGAGCAGTTAATGAAGGTGCCAAAGTATTACTTGGCGGGAAACGCCTTCAACGCGAAGGGGCATTTATGTCACCGACAATCTTAACAGATATGAAACCCGATAATTCCGTTTATAGTGAAGAAATTTTTGGACCAGTAGCTACGTTTTACTGTGTTAAAGATGAAAAGGCAGCTATTGTATTAGCCAACGATTCCGATTTCGGTCTGGGTGGTTCGGTGTTCACAAAAGATATTGAACGCGGTAAACGCGTAGCAGACCAAATTGATACGGGTATGGTTTTTATAAATCACCCTACTTGGACACAAGCCGACTTACCTTTCGGTGGAACAAAACGCTCTGGTTATGGAAGAGAGCTTAATGAACTCGGTATGGATGAATTCATCAATAAAAAACTCATCCGCGTAAGCGAATTAACTGATCCGTTTTAAGAAAGTAGTAATCATGTATCAGATGTTAGGTGTCAGATGTTAGGTATCAGGTAGATATTTATCTAACTTTTAAATCCTAACATCTGATACCTGATACCTGATACCTGATACAAATGTGTGAATTATGTAACTAAAAAAATTAATTATGTAATGCTTTGATTTTCAAATAATCGCAACTTTGCCTTGAAAAAAAACATTTTCCATTCACAATTTACTCTTATGTTCAACAAACTACTATCCACACTCACTTCTTTATTACTTTTTTCCTTGCCCTTACAAACTATTGGGCAAACTGGTTATGTATTATTTACAGCCGTAGGTGCAGTAAATAATACCGGTGCCACAGTTGTTACTGGCGACATCGGCACAAATGTAGGTGCATTTAACGGATTTCCACCAGGTATCATTTTAGGACAATCGCACGTGGCAGATCCATCATCAACACAAGCAGCTCTTGATGTTGCAACTGCTTACGCCAATTTAAGTGCTCAAAATTGCGGAATCGTTTTACCCGTTGGTTTAGGAAACGGACAAATCCTTACGCCCAATGTTTATTGCACAGGTGCAGCTTCAACCATCAGCGGTGACTTAATTTTCGACGCACAAGGAAATCCCAACGCTACTTTTATTGTTAAAATTAATGGCACATTAGCTACCTCGGGAGCTTCTAGAATTATACTTCTCAATGGAGCTACCTGCGCAAATGTTATTTTTCAAGTCAACGGTGCCGTCACGCTGGGCGCAGGCTCAGCATTTAAAGGTACAATTATTGCTTCAGGGGCATTAAATTTTTTAGCAGGGGCATCTCTTACAGGAAAAGCTTTTACAACAGCAGGTGCTATTAATTTGAATACCAATGCCGTAAGTTTAGGCGCCCCACCAGTTCCTTCAATAATTACAGCAAATAAAACTGCTATTTGTGCAGGCAGTAGTGTTATTCTTTCGGGCAATACCAATGGTGGCACATTTAGTACTGGTGAAACAACTTCATCAATTACGGTTTCTACTGCAGGCGACTATTTTATAACTAATACCAGTGCTTGTGGCTCCGTAACTTCAAACCACATTATTGTTACTGTAATTCCAAACCCAACCATATCGTCTATCATAGCAACACCGACTACTTGCGGGAAAAATAATGGTTCAATTCTCGTAACAACAAATGCCACTTCACCTATATTTACTTATAGTGTCGCAGGAGTAACAGGTAGCAATCCGATGAATTTGGCATCTGGCAATTATACCGTAACTGTAACCGATGGTTTAACAGGTTGTTCAGTTATTGCAACTACATCTGTAGGAAGTTCAAGTAATATTATTGCAACTGCAACAGCAACCCCAACAACATGCGGGAAAAATAATGGTTCAATTCTCGTAACAACAAATGCCTCTTCACCTATATTTACTTATAGTGTTGCAGGAGTAACTGGTAGCAATCCGATGAATTTGGCATCTGGCAATTATACCGTAACTGTCACCGATGGTTTAACAGGTTGTTCAGTTACTGCGAGTGCAACAATTGGAGCATCAAGTAATATTTTGGCAACTATTATGGCAACGCCAACATCATGCGGAAAAAACAATGGTTCAATTCTCGTAACAACAAATGCCTCTTCACCTATATTTACATGGAGTGTTGCGGGTGTAGTGGGTAGTAATCCACAGAATTTGGCATCCGGCAATTACACTGTAACTGTCACAGATGGTTTAACTGGTTGTTTTGTTACTGCTGGTGTAACGGTTGGAAATTCGATTGGTATTATAGCAACTGCCGTCGCAACGCCGACAACCTGCGGAAAAAATAATGGCTCTATTCTCGTAACAACCAATGCCAATTCGCCCATATTTACTTATAATGTTGCAGGTGTAATTGGAATTAATCCCATAAACTTAGCTTCTGGCAATTATACCGTAACTGTTACCGATGGTTTAACAGGTTGTACTGCCATTGCGAGTGCAACCATTGGAGGATCAAGTAATATTATCGCAACTGCCGTTGCAACGCCAGCAACGTGCGGAATAAATAATGGTTCAATTCTCGTAACAACAAATGCCTCTTCACCTATATTTACATGGAGTGTTGCGGGTGTAATAGGTAGTAATCCGATGAATTTGGCATCTGGCAATTACACTGTAACCGTCACCGATGGTTTAACAGGTTGTTTTGTTACTGCGAGTGCTACGATTGGAAATTCAAGTAATATCACAGCAACTGCGATTGCAACGCCGACAACTTGCGGAAAAAATAATGGATCGATTCTCGTAACTACAAATGCCTCTTCACCTATATTTACTTATAATGTTGCAGGAGTAACAGGTAGCAATCCGATGAATTTAGCATCTGGCAATTATACAGTCACTGTCACTGATGGTTTAACAGGTTGTATTTTTATTGTGAGTGCAACGATTGGATCTTCAATTAATATTATTGCAAATGCCATCGCAACGCCGACAACTTGCGGAAAAAATAATGGCTCTATTCTCGTCACTACCAATGCTAATTTACCCATATTTAATTATAATGTTGCGGGAGTAACAGGAATTAATCCGATGAACTTAGCTTCTGGCAATTATACCGTAACTGTTACCGATGGTTTAACGGGATGTACTGCCATTGCTAGTGCAACAATTGGAGGATCAAGTAATATTACGGCAAATGCAGTTGCAACGCCAGCAACCTGCGGAATAAATAACGGGTCAATTCTCGTAACAACCAACGCGAATTCACCCATTTTTACTTATAGTGTTGCAGGTGTAACGGGTAGCAATCCGAAAAACTTAGCATCCGGCAATTATACAGTAACTGTCACTGATGGTTTAACTGGTTGTACTGCTATTGCGAATGCTACGATTGGAAATTCAAGTAATATCACAGCAACTGCAATC
>JAYWBA010000115.1:0-15526 GCA_043781915.1 Saprospiraceae bacterium | reverse complement strand
TTTAAACCTTTGCGCCCCTTGCGGTTAAATTTACGGACATTTAACCGCTAAGAGCGCAAAGGTTTAAACCCAAAGTGCGCAAAGCTAAGATTTGTAGGTTTTTAATCAGTTATCAAGTTTAAACTTTACAGGAATGGTAAACGCTACGCGTACCGCTCTACCTTGTTGTTTACCAGGTTTCCACTTCGGCATCGATTGCACTACACGCATGGCCTCTTCACTACATCCACCTCCTACGCTGCGTTTAATTTTAACGTCCGTTATAGAACCATCTTTTTCGACAACAAAACCGAGATAAACTGTACCTTCAATACCATTTTCGCGCGCAATGGTTGGATATTTAGTATTGCTACTTAGAAATTTCATCAAAGCAGCTTCTCCATCGGGAAATTCTGGTCTTTGCTCGACAATAACACGAACTACATCATCTTCTTTAGGTTTTTCAGCTTCTTTTTCAACAGGTGGCGGTGCAGGTGCAACTTCAACTGGTGCTGTGTATTTTGCATTCGGATCGCCATCAGTCGTTTTTGTACTGATATCAACGTTCACTGGAATATCAGGCGGAATGGGTGGTGTATTTTTGGGTTCTGCTGTTTCAACAACTCTCGGCGGCGTAAACGTTATTGTGCGTCTTACTGGCGGCGGCGGTGGTGGTGGAGGAGGTGGTGGTACAATATCATCATGCGCAATTTTGGGGGGAGTTAGCAATTCGTGTGGTATATACTTTAATTTTTCTGTCTTCGGAAACGCTTTTCCCCAAAGTTCAGAAATAAATGGCGACGCTATAAGCAATGCAAAAAGTGAAACGCCAATAGCTGCGCCGCGCATCATATTTTTTTGGTAAATTTTACGAAGCATATAGCTGCCGTAGGCTTTGTTTCTGCCCAAGAAGATAACTTCATCGAGCGATAAATTCTCTAAATTATTGACTTGCATGGTGTTAAATTTAAAAGATGAATTAATTTTTCAGCTCGCCCACTCTGCGCAGTATAATGGTATCTATTTTATCGCGATCGATGATAGCGAATTGCTTTACTTTACAAACACGCATTTCATCTAAAATATCTACCAAGTTTTTATACTTACTGTGTGGCGAACCTTTAACAAGTATGATGAGTGAATCTGAAGTTTTGGTGTGCAGCTCTTCCATTAATTTTTTTTGCCGATTTTTAATGGCAGTTCGGATACCATTTTCTGAAAAATCTGTCGTTTCAAAATGGATATTATTAGCAACAAGGTCTTCATCAGAAATTTGATAATGGTAAACAGCATTGTTTTCGCCCAACAAAATACTCATTACGCGCTTTTTATTGACTATAGGTTCATCAGTCGGCTTTCCTTTAGCAGGTTTTATGATTTCCATCGCTTTAGGTTGTGCCAAGCTTGTAGCCAACATAAAAAAAGCAATGAGTAGAAAAGCGAGATCTACCATTGGTGTCATGTCGATTTGAGGCGCACGTTTGTCGCCGTTTGTTGTTTGAGCCATGTTCAAAGAATTAAGGAATGAAAAAATGAAGGAATGAAAGTCCGTAGGACGACCCTAATTGCAGCCTCGGATGAAATCCGTGGAATGAAAGAATGAAGGAGTTAAAGAATAAAGTGCAAAGAAAAAGGGTGGAAGATTTTCTGCCCTGAACAAAAAAAGCGCGTTACAACTGAATGTAACGCGCTTTTGTATTTGCGGTAAATACTAAGCACAAAAGCTATGAGCTATGAGCCTTTCTCGTTTGTTTGAAGAAGGCTCAAAGCTAATGGCTATTCGAGTTTAAACTTAACAGGCACTGTGTAAGCCACACGTACTGCTCTGCCTTGCTGTCTTCCAGGTTTCCATTTCGGCATACCTTGAATAACACGCACGGCTTCTTCCGAACAACCTGCACCCACACCACGTTTAACAGTAACGTCAGTGATTGAACCATCTGTGTTGACAACAAAGCCCACATAAACAGTACCTTCAACGCCGTTTTCACGCGCAATGGCTGGATACTTAATATTACTGCTCAAATATTTAAACAGTGCAGCTTCACCATCCGGAAATTCCGGCTTTTGCTCAACCACTGTAAAAATCTGATCCACTTTAGGTTTCTCAGGCTCTTTTTCTACCGGTGGTGGCGGTGGTGGCGGTGCAGCTACAGGTGCAGCATATGTTTTTACAGCAGTATCACCTTTTACAGTTGTAGTACTCACATCGATATTTTTTGGAATATCGGGTGGTATTGGAGGTTGATTTTTAGGCTCTTCCTTTTCCACAACTTTAGGCGGCACAAATTTAATTTGTGGCTTTTGCGGTGGTGGTGGTGGTGGTGGCGGTGGTGGTGGTGGTGGTGGAGCAGCCTTATCGAGTGGTGGCGGAGCCGCTAATTCAACAGGTTGGTACACCAATTTATCCTCCTTTTTGAAAGCTTTACCCAAAAATTCTGCAATTACAGGATATGCCATCAAAAGTGCCGCTAACAACACACCGATTATTGCTCCACGAATAATATGATTGCCATAAATTTGGCGCAGCATATAACTTCCGTAGGCTTTGTTCCGTCCCATGAAAACAACGTCGTCGAGGGACATTTTCTGGAAATCTTTAACTTCCATATTTTACGGTGATTTAATTATTTTTTAAAGATTTTTAAATTATTTCTACTTACTCTTAGCTATTAAGCCAATATTTTCCATAATAGCTGTATCAACTTTATCGCGATCCACCAAGGCATAAGATTTCACCTTGCTGATACGCATTTCGTCGAGTATATCTACCATGTTCTTGTACTTAGCTTTAGGCGCGCCTTTAATAAGCACTATTAAAGAGTCTTTATTACCAAAACGCGGATTAGCTGCCACCGCATCTTGGCGCTCTTTGATAGCATTACGTACACCCTTAGGAGAAAAATCAGTAGAGTCCACTTTTAAATTGCCCTTCGCGAGGTCTTCATCAGAGATTTGATAAAAATAAATTTTATCATTTTCGCCCAACAGAATACTCATTACGCGCTGCTTATTTACAACTGGATCGTTCTTATCCTCTTTTTCCTTTTTGGCGGGCTTTAGAATTTCCATGGCTTTTGGTTTAGCGAGTGTAGTCGCTAACATAAAAAACGCAATCAGGAGAAATGCTAAATCCACCATAGGTGTCATGTCTATCGCTGGGGCACCTTTCTTACCACTTGCAACTTCTGACATTTGACATAAATTTTAATTGTTAATGATAAATGGTTAATGGTTAATAATTTAAAGGGAAAAGATTAATTGCAAAAAGCATTAACCATTAACCATTAATAATTAACCATTAAACCTATTCTTTTTCGTTTTTAACTGAAGTAACCAAATTGAAACGGTTAGAATTCGTTTTTCTAAGCGTTTCAATAACAGCATCTACTTTGTCGTAATTGGCACCTTTATCAGCTTTAACAGCTATAACAAGTCTTTCGTTTAATGAACGTGCAATAACGATAAGCTCACCTAACTGATTCTTGGCTGTATCAGAACCTGTTTGACCAGGCAGAATTTTGGCATCAGGGTTACATTTTAAACCTGGTTGCACAAAGCTGTTTGTTTCTTCTGGACTAAGTTTAAGCAACGCTGGCAACTGCTCGAGCGGCACACCAAACTGATCCATGTTGTTAAAACGTTTTTGCATATTTCCATCAATCGTGAAATTATAACGTCTTGAAACTTCATCGAGCATGGCAGAGCGCGTTGGTTTATCATCAACACCCATAAAAATTCTACCGTCTTCGCCTATCGAAATCAATAAAATATCTTTCGCAGGAATATTAGTTACCGCGCCCGACATAGGTATATCTACCTTAACAGGTTCGTTCGGTCTGAATTTGGCTGTCAGAATGAAAAACGTAAGCAGTAGAAATCCAACGTCGCACATGGCGGTCATATCCATCCGAATATTCTGCCGTTTGACATCTACTATATGTTTTGTTTTTGACATTGTTTTTAATAATTAATAATTAAAAATCGTTGTTGGTTTTTAGTTGTTAGATGTTAGTTTGAGAGCGCTCGTAAACGAACAACAATCAACTGTCAACGAACAACTGTCAACTACTTCTCGTGGTTAGAAAGCGTTTGAGTCATAATGAATGAAGACTCGTCGATACGGTATTTCATAGCATCAATACGTGCTGTGAAATAATTGTAAAGAATAATCGCCAAAGCAGAAGTAGCAATACCAAGCGCTGTGTTGATTAACGCTTCAGATATACCATTTGCTAAAGCCGATGAATCGCCTGCACCTGATGTACCTAAAGCTGCGAATGAACGAATCATACCCAATACAGTTCCTAAAAGTGCAATCAAAGTACCAACCGAAGCTAAAGTTGAAAGAATTGGCATGTTGCGCTCTAAAATAGGCACCTCTAATGCTTTAGTTTCTTCAATTTCAGTCTGGATAGAACTTACTTTTGCATCCGTTGACATGTGAGCATCGCCCATTACTTCTTTGTACTTAGCTAAGCCGCTACGAACAACGTTAGCAACAGAACCTTTCTGTTTGTCGCACTCAGAAAGTGCTGCGTCTAAATTACCACGATCTAAGTTGGCTTTAATACGCTTAATAAAATCTGCAAGGTTACCACCACCTGTAGCAGCATTCAATGTGAGATAACGCTCAATTGAGAAAACAACAACACACATAAAGCACGTCATTAAAATAGGAACGATAAATCCGCCTTTGTACATTAAACCTGGCACGTTTCCGTTGAGCACACCTTTTGTGTGATCTCCGCCTTCGAAATGTGAACCTGCACCCAAGTAAAGGTGATAAACAAGTTCTGACAGAACTAACGCGCCCACAATTACTGCTGGAGCAAAAATGGAGTTGTTACTTGATGATTTGGCTTTTACAGCCGCTGGAGCATTGTTTGGCTTAGACATAATCCAAAAATGTTTAAGTTTTGAAAAGTGATTTTTGAAAAAAGTTTTTAAGTTTTGCTTTGAAAATAAAGAACTTCATAAGAATATAAATGTGCTTTGAATTCCATTACAACTGCAATAATACAATTTTAAAATGATTAACCAAACTCTCAAAAAAAAAATAGATTATAGCATATTACTTTTAACTATCTTTTTTCAAAAACCCTTGAATATTTTGCAAAACCGCGATGTCAAAGAACTTTTTTAGGGTGTCAAAGGTTGCGCTGCATATAATAATCACCCTTTACTTTGTTTGATGATTTTTATGATAATTTTGGTGTGTGCAGGTATAAAAAATGTTATTTTTTATACCGTTTAAAAAAAAATCGAAATCATATTTTGAATTGTTCAAAAGTCGCCAACGATTAGTGAAATGTTACGTTAATTAAAATTACATTTGTTCATTAATTATTAAATCTATCAACCTATTCTATATGTATCATTCAATAATTGCTGGCATCGGAAAATATTTGCCCAGCCGTGTTGTTACTAACGCCGATTTAACCAAAGTGATGGATACTTCTGATGAGTGGATTCAAGAGCGAACAGGCATAAAAGAACGGCGTTATGCCGAAAAGCATAAAGAGACTG
Source organism: Saprospiraceae bacterium (assembly GCA_043781915.1). Classification (GTDB taxonomy): domain Bacteria; phylum Bacteroidota; class Bacteroidia; order Chitinophagales; family Saprospiraceae; genus JAAFJT01. The sequence goes on along the minus strand of JAYWBA010000115.1, from coordinate 10,018 downwards.
CTACAACTATGGGTGCGCGCGCTGCGGAAATTGCGATGGAACGCGCTGGCACAACAGCGGAAGATATTGATTTCATCGTTTTTGCTTCTATCAGCGGCGATTATTTTTTCCCGGGTTGTGGGGTTTTGGTTCAGCGTGAGTTGGGAATCACCAAAAAAGAAGTGGGTGCGCTTGATGTGCGTGTTCAGTGCTCTGGTTTTGTGTATGCACTTTCAGTTGCCGATCAGTTTATTAAGACAGGGATGTACAAAAACATTTTGGTTATTGGTGCTGAAATGCACTCTATGGGTCTCGATTTTTCTACGCGCGGTCGCAACGTGAGTGTTATTTTTGGTGATGGTGCCGGCGCTGTTGTTTTGCAACCCACAAAATCGAAAAAGCGTGGCATTATAAATACCAAATTGCACAGCGATGGCACACACGCCGAAAAACTTTCGATGATAAACCCTGGTTCGCATGGTGGCTATCATTTTAATAAAATGGGACAAGAGATAGATTTTGGCTATCCAGATAAAGAAGTGCTCGGCGAAATTTATATGACGCAAAAAATGATGGACGATGGACTTAATTATCCGCTCATGGAAGGTCAATTGGTTTTTAAAACGGCAGTTGTAAAATTTCCAGAAGTTATCATGGAATCGTTGAATGCGGCTGGAAAAGACCTTTCAGAAATAAAAATGTTAGTGCCGCATCAAGCAAACTTGCGAATTAGTCAGTTTATTCAACGCAAATTAAACTTACGCGACGACCAAGTTTGGAATAATATTCAGAAATACGGCAACACAACTGCTGCATCAATACCAATTGCGCTGTGCGAAGCATGGGAAGCTGGCGCTATACAAAAAGGCGATTTAGTTTGTCTCGCTGCGTTTGGTTCTGGTTTTACTTGGGGTGCAGCATTACTAAATTGGTAAAAACTATTGTAGAGACGTTGCATGCAACGTCTCTACGCTACAATGTATCAATCAAATTACATATCGAATGAAAAATATCATCAATTTTACCAACGCCTTCGAGTTTATAAGCCTTGCCAAACCGTGCGTAATATTCGGCTACTTGCTCAGTTTCGCTTTTATAGACATTGAAACGCTTACGAATAATAGTTTCATCGTTATCATCGGAGCGACCAGAAGTTTTTCCACGCAAAAGAATACGTTCTGTAATATGGTCTTCATCGACGACTAATTCGATTAAGGCTTTGATAGAAGTTTTATTTTTTTCAAGAAGCGCATCTAATGCTTCAGCTTGAACAATATTGCGCGGAAATCCATCAAAAATGAATCCAACGGCGTGTTTATTAGCTAATACGCGTTTTTCGAGCATAGAAATCGTCACCGAATCAGGCACCAACCGTCCTTTATCCATATAGCTGCGCGCTAAAATACCAAGTTCTGTATTGTTGCTTAATTCATAGCGAAACATGTCGCCCGTAGAGAGATGAACCAGATTATATTTTTTTACTAATCGCTCTGCTTGTGTTCCTTTTCCTGAACCTGGAGGTCCGAAAAGTAAAATATTTAACATTTTAAAGGTTTGATTCGTGAAATGCGACCGCAATTTTACAACTACTTAGTTATTATACAAAGTAAACTATTTAATTTAAATTTAATTATTTTCCCAAAGCACAAATGTTTATCAATAGAAACGCGGATTTAGCAGATGACGCAGATGAATGCTGGAAAAAAATCTGTGTTTATTCTGTGTCATCTGCTAAATCCGCGTTTCTATTATTAAACACGAAAATAGTTAAAAAAAAAAATAAAAATCTCTTTTCCACAAATAATTATTCCTTTATTTCACTTTTTTTGTTGTTAATCAAAAAAATAGAATTAATTTTGCACCCGCATTGATAAAATGCACTCAAACTTGTCTTTTGGCGCGGTAGCTCAGCTGGTCAGAGCGTGCGATTCATAATCGCAAGGTCGGGGGTTCAAGCCCCCCCCACGCTACAAATAAAATAAAGTCCATTTCAAATGAATAGAAATGGGCTTTTTTTCTTTCAATAGGAAAACGGCTTTTTGTGCCCTTTTGTGTTTTTTGTGGTTCAAAATCTATTATTACCAATTCTTAAAAATGCCATCGCCCGTCTCAGGTTTTTCAAAACTCAGTAAAGCAGAAAAAATTCTTTGGCTGCGCCAGAATTTTTTATCTGCTGGTGCCAACTCTCCTGACCCTGACTGGCACGAAAAAATTTTAGAGCATTTTTGGAGTTCTGATACTGCTTTTCAAAACGTTTTCGATAATTTTTCGGAAAATACGGTGAGTAATTATCATCTACCATACAGTATAGCGCCTAATTTTTTGATTGATGGCAGATTATACGCTGTACCGATGGTGACTGAAGAAAGCAGTGTTGTAGCTGCAGCTTCGGCAGGAGCAAAATTTTGGCTTAATCGCGGCGGATTTTCAACGCGCATTATAAACAATTTAAAAGAAGGGCAAATCCATTTTACTTGGTCGGGTGATGCTGTGATGCTAAATAATTTTGTACAGACGCATATTGAATCGTTTTTTTCGGCTTGTTCCGGAACAACTGAGCGGATGGAAAAACGGGGCGGCGGCATAAGTAGTATTACTTTACGCGATTTCAATGCCATAGAGCCTCAATATTATCAGTTGCAAGTGCAGTTTAAAACGGCTGATGCAATGGGTGCCAATTTCATCAACAGTGTTTTAGAAGAACTTTCACAATTTTTTTCTCGAAAATTAACTACCGAAACCCAAATTGCTCCGAGTATTATCATGTCAATACTTTCAAACTATACGCCCGATTGCATTGTTGAAAGTAAGGTGCAGTGTAAAATTTCAGATTTTGGCGATAAAAACGCCCATTTTTATGCCGAAAAATTTCGAAAGGCAGTACGCATTGCTCAAATTGATACGTATCGCGCCGTCACACACAACAAAGGCATTATGAATGGTGTTGATTCGGTGGTAATTGCAACAGGAAATGATTTTAGAGCCATTGAAGCGGGTGCTCACGCTTATGCGGCGCGAGATGGTATGTATAAAAGTCTTTCAGAATGCATCATAGAAGATAATATTTTTACCATGCGCGTAACTTTACCTTTAGCTGTTGGCACTGTGGGTGGTTTAACAAGGTTGCATCCGTTGGCAAAATTAAGTCTGGAGCTTTTACAATCGCCAACATCCGAGCAATTGATGTCTATTATGGCATCGGTAGGTCTGGCGCAAAATTTTGCGGCGGTGCGCTCGCTTGTTACTACTGGCATTCAGAAAGGGCACATGAAATTACACCTCAGCAATATTTTGAACGAAATGAACGCTTCAAAAACAGCTTCTGAGAGTGCGCAAATCTATTTTGAACAACATACAGTCTCAGTCAATGCTGTGCGCGATTTTCTTCAAGAATTCAATGAAAAAAAATGATAGACTCGGTTGGAATAAAACCTTGCATTATTCTATAATTGCATTGAGCACTGTGCTTATTAAATTGCATTGGTTTTTAGATACTGTGATGCCCAATCATTTAAAATTCGATGTAAAGCCTCTCTACCCTATTACTTTTTTTGAGACGCGGTATTTGTATTTACTCATGCATTTTGTGCCTATTATCCCCATTCTGCTTTTAAGTTTCGATAAAAAAGTAGGTTTTTATAAAACGTGGCGATATTTATTTCCTGCTTTGGTTATTGTCGCTGTCCCCTTTTGGATTTGGGATATTTTAAAAACTGAGCGCCAAGTTTGGGGATTTAATCCCAAATATTACACCCACCTTTTTATAAATTTACCGATTGAAGAATGGTTTTTCTTCATCACTTTTCCTTGGGCGAGTGTATTTATTTATTTGTGTTTGAATGCTTGGTTTCCAATATCGAAAATTTTGGACTTCTTTACAAAAAATGATAAATTCGTAACTATTGGTCTTATTGTTATCTTTTTTGCAATTGGTTTTACTTTTATCGGGCATTTATATACGGTTACAACCTTTGGCATTGCTGGCGTGGTACTCTTAGCTCAATATCTACTAGGCGACGCTCATATTCGCCCATATTTTTATCGCGCATTTTTGGTAGCTACAATTCCATTTATTCTCATCAATTCGGTATTCACGGGTGCGTTTACCATACAACCCATTGTAGTTTACAATCCTGATGAATATATCGGCATTCGGTTTGGCACTATTCCGCTTGACGATTTTGCTTATAACTTTGCTTTGCAATTTGGTGTGATTGTTGTCTTTTATTTTTTGCAACAGCGAAGAAATTAAAATTATTTCGTTTCGTATTCAACGATTCTCATTTAAAATAATTAAGAAGACTTTCCTATTCTTTGTGAAGCCTTTGTGCCTTTGTTTCTTTGTGGTTAGGTAATTCGCGGTATGTTTTCACCACAAAGGCACAAAGAATCAAAGATTTCACAAAGAATTTTACTTAATTTAAGTTTTTTTTCTACGCAAAACTGCTTACATTTGAATTTTTAAATCCGATTTTATTATACATTTCCCATGAATCTCACAAAAAAGATTGACAAAAAAGTTTTTTTATTTTTATGCACTGCGTTATTAGGTTTTAGTAATCATACACTTGCTACCCAAATTTACGCTTTAAATGACAGCACGCCCAAAAAAACTATTAAAAAAACGGTCAGCACCACTTCTGATACTAAACCAGAATTTCCAGGTGGAAAACCAGCATTCATGAATTTTCTTAAAAATCATATCGTTTATCCCGATTCCGCTAAAGCGCATAATATTGCTGGTCAAGTGATCGCCAGTTTTTTTATTAATGCCGATGGAAGTGTGTCTGATATTATGATTCTTAAAGGTTTGGGTGATGGCATTTCGGAAGGCGTGGTTCAAAGCTTAAAAGCCATGCCGCGTTGGAAACCTGCAACACATAATGGCAAATCTATTAGAGCACAATACAAAGTGCCCATTAATTTTAATGCAAAATAAAGGGTTTTGAGGATTCTTCATAACGAAAACGCCACATACTGATTTCCTTTTTTTGTACCGAGTTTTGTTCCACCGCAAGCAAGCACTACATATTGTTTGCCATCAACACTGTATGTTGCAGGTGTAGCAAAAGCAGATGCAGGTAATGTGGTTTGCCACAAAATTTTTCCCGTTTTTTTATCGAACACTCGAAACTGACCGTCTTTTGTGGCTGCTATAAATAATAAACCCGATGCTGTTACAACTGCACCACCATAATTTTCTGTACCTGTGTTCTTTTCTTTAAAATTGGGTTCATCGCCAAAAGGTACGTGCCATAAATATTTGCCAGTGTTTAAATCAATGGCACTCAAAGTTCCCCAAGGCGGAGAAATGGCGGGATGTCCCTTGCTGTCTAAAAATTTATTGTAACCTGTACTCATATAAGGCATAGTCGTTGAATTAGGTAACAACGATTGAGGTGCTATCTCTTTCTTTTCTAATCCCAATAAAAAATTAATGACAGCTTCTTTGTCATCCGATTTTAAAGTAGACATTCCAGGCATCATTCCTTTTCCATTATTAATTATATTAGCAATGGCTTTTGTATCGAGTTTGTTGCCGATATCAACGAGCGAAGGGAAATTACTCTGAGGATTACCTTTGCGTTCTTTACCATGACATTGCGCACACGAAATTTTATAAACTCTTTCGCCTAAGGTTAAATTGGCTAAACTCGCATCGCTCGGCGTTTCTACCATGCTTAGAATCCATGCCATTTCGTTGCTGTTGACGTATAAAATACCCTCTTTATCAGCTGCAGCACCGCCCCACTCTGCACCGCCGTCAAAACCAGGGAAAATAACCGTACCTTCTTTACTCGGCGCAGCGAAATGCTTTTTGTCATATTTCGATAAGCGAGAAATTAATTCCGCTTTATTTTCAGCGTAAGGGCTAATATCTTTTTCAGTGAGTTGGTAGGCTTGACGTGCAAAGGGTGCAGGGTTGCTCGGCACAGGTTGTGTTTTCCAAGCGACTTCACCGACTAATTGCGATGGAGGTGCTGCAACTTCTTTGATCGGAAAAATAGGTTCACCTGTCACTCGATCGAAAACAAAAACCAATCCGTGCTTTGTTACTTGCGCCACAGCATCAACCAATTTACCATTATTTTTGACGGAGATTAAATTCGGAGGAGCGGGTAAATCGCGGTCCCAAATATCGTGGTGCGTGGTTTGAAAATGCCATAAAAGTTTTCCTGTTTTAGCATCAAGTGCTAATAAACAATTAGCGTATAAATTCTGTCCAAGCCGTTTTCCGCCGTAAAAATCGGCAGCAGCAGAACCAGTGGGCACATAAATAATGCCGCGTTTTTTATCAACTGCCATGCCTGCCCAATTATTCGCTGCACCTACGTTTTCATTTTTATAAGCATTGGGTGGAAAAGTCTCATAACCTTTTTCGCCAGGATATGGAATTGTGTGAAAAGTCCAAGCCAATTTACCTGTTTTCACATTGAATGCGCGAATATCGCCTGGGGCAGCATCGGCACCTTCAGAAAGGCGCAACGGCATAACAATTAAATCGTCGAAAATAGCGCCAGGCGTATTTGAAATCACAAATTTATTCTTCGCAATTTCGGGTAATCCATCATGCAAATCTATTTTACCGTTATCACCAAAACTTAGAATGGGTTTACCAGAATTAGCATCTAACGCGTATAAATGGGAACCAATGGTGTGAAAAATGCGCTTTTCTTTGCCATCTGTCCAGAAACTTACACCACGACTTGTACTTGCCCAATTATTTAATTTTTCACCGAAAATCCAAAGCTCTTTCCCTGTTTTAGCATCTAATGCGAATGCTTGTACGGTTGGTGTTACGCCATATAAAACGCCATCAATAATGAGCGGATTGACTTGCATCTGACCCGAATCAGCAGTACCATATTGCCACGCAATTTTTAATTGATTAACATTCGATGGATTAATTTGCGTTAATTCTGAATAATGGTTTCTATCATCGCCCCCTAAATAGGAATCCCAATTAACATCACCACCTGTGGTCGTTTTATTATTTTTTATGACAGCAGCACTAAGTGCAAAAATGCTGGCAACCAACAAACATATTCCAATATTAAACTTTGTACTTTTAGTCATCAATTAATAATTTGTAATTATTTAGCTAAAGCTAAATGTTAACCAGTTTCCCGCAGAAATTCGCAGAAATAAACGCAGAAATTCGCAGAAATTATGGTTCTGCGAATTTCTGCGGGGAAACCCCTCTACCTGAGTAGTCACAAATATACAAAGTTATTCGAAATTCTTCATTCAGAATGAATTAAACCAATTTCAACATTTTAATAGCGTTTTGTTTCAAAATCAGCGGTTTAACTTCTTCTTTGAAACCAGCCGTTTCGAAGTCTTTCAGCCAACGTTCGGGTGTAATTAATGGAAAATCTGTGCCAAATAGCATCCTATTTTTAAGCATCGTATTGGCGTATTGAACCAATTGAGGTGGAAAATATTTAGGTGACCAACCACTTAAGTCGATATATACGTTAGGTTTGTGCATAGCAACTGATAAAGCTTCATCTTGCCAAGGCCAACTGGGGTGCGCTATAATGATGGGGCAATCTGGAAAATCAATTGCGACATCATCTAAGTGCATGGGGTTTGAATATTCTAAACGCAAACCACCACCGCCTCGCACGCCCGAACCAAAGCCCGAATGTCCAGAATGGAATAACATAGGTAATTTGTACTCTGCAATGACCTCATACAAATGATAAGCCATGCGGTCATTGGGATAAAAGCCTTGAACCGTTGGATGAAATTTAAATCCTTTCACGCCGTAATTTTCTATTAAATTTCGGGCTTCTCTCGCCCCCATGCGTCCTTTATGTGGGTCAATACTGGCGAAGGCAATCATTACATCGTCATTCTTCAAAGCACATTCTGCCACTTCGATGTTCGGAATTCGCTTTGTGCCGACTTCATGCTCTGAATCTATGGTAAACATCACCAATGCCATATTTAAAGCGCGGTAAAAATCAGCCGTCTCTTGCATGGTTGGGCGCTTGTCTGATTTAAAATACTTAGCAAACGCGTCATCTAATTCAGGTCTGAAATTATCATGCGGTTGCTGACACGACACTTCTGCGTGCGTATGAACGTCTATTGCCGTTATTTTTTGTACATCAATCATTCTAAGGAATCAGGTTTCAGGAGTCAGGTATCAGGTTTCAGGAGTCAGTCTCCAAACCTGATACCTGACTCCTGAAACCTGAAACCTATTTAACGTAATATTGTCACGCTTCCGAATTGTTGTAATTCTTCACCGCGACACAAATACCTCACTTTCCATAAAAATACGCCCGAACTTAAAGGCTTGCCATTCACTTTTCCATCCCAACCTTCAAATTTATCGGCAGTAGAAAATATTCTTCCTCCCCAAGCATCAAAGATTTCAAAAACGGATAGACTCTCGAGTGCATACGGATTAGAAATAAAAAACTTATCGTTTTCACCATCGCCATTCGGCGTAAACGCATTGGGTAAAAAAGCTTTTTTGCAATCTAAATCTTTTGTATCAATAACTTTTAAATGAATCGTATCAATAGCTGTACACTGCGATTCTTTCATGATGACCGAAACGGTATAATTACCACCTTTTGTGGGTGTAGCAATCGGATTAACCGCTTTAGGGTCGCTCATAATATCTTTGGGTGTCCAGCTAAAATCTTTCGAGCAAGTCTGATTTGTTCTCAATGGAACCGTTGCCCCTAAGAAAATTATGGTATCCTTAGTAGCTAATTTATCGGGAGCAAAATATAATCCTGCTACTTCCAGATCAGAAAGTGGTCGGTCGTATAATCTAATCTCGTCAATAAATCCGCCAAATTTTCTATCCGTAGAAGAAAGACATGGACTGGCAGCAATGGCAAGCGGTTTATCATTAGATATATTTACACGCTTAGTAGAATTATTTTGTTGAACTAATTTGCCATTGACATACAAAAGTAAACGCGTATAATTTCGCACAATAGTAATATGCTGCCAACATCTGTTATAATCGAGACGTTGCGTCATAACGTGTCCTTTTAAAGCATTCTCTGTAAGCTCTACACTGAGTGTATTGGTTGCAGGCGTATAACGTATCGCAAACGAACTGTCAGTTGAACAATTGCGCCTTTTGCTAAACAAATCGAGTGTGGCGTTACCTGTTAACTGATTGGCTTTGAAGTAAAAGCTAAAAGTGAAATCGCCAATTTTAAAATTATCGAAAAAGGCAGGTCCAATAAAATATACTTCTGTATTTATACCATCTAACCTTATACTCTGTCCCGTTACGCCGCAGCCCAGGGTTGAATCACCATTAAAAATAGCTTTATTACTGCCACCACTGCTATCAACTATCGGATATTTATCGAATGGGAAATAGGAAACTAATCCATCGTTGGTGGGTGAATTTTGGGCTGAAGCATTTAAAACATTAAAAAATAAGATTAGAAAGCAAATTAAACGCCAGTGAATTGTATATTTTGATAAATACATTTATTTAAGGTAATTTTTTTGGATGCAAATATAAAGTGAAGATACTTCTAAAGTGTTAAACGTTTCTAAACTTGTATTATTTCTGCGCTTAAATAAAACTGGGAAAAAATTATCTGACAAATAATTGACTCTTATTGAGAAGCTGTTTAAATTTTCCATTTTTAAATTGAGATTTTCTAAATTGTAAATTGATTGATTGAATCATTTAAACATAACTTTTCTTATTCTGTTTCGGTTTTGGTTTTGGACCAATTAAACATAACTTTTCTTATTCTGTTTATTGTGTCCCATTTTTGTTTTTGAAATTCTTTTTTTCAGAAATAAAAAAGCTCCTCGAACTTGCGTTACGAGGAGCCATCCCAAAAACCGATTTAAAGCATATTTTTTAAGCTTTGAGCCGTGAGCTATGAGCTTTGAGCCTCATTGAGAAGCTCATTGCTCATAGCTGATTGCTCAAGGTTAAAACTATTCTACAATAATCATCTTCTTAGTAGCTGAATACTCATTTGTATCCAAACGGTAGTGTAATACACCACTTGCTCCAAGTTCTGATCTGTTGATTTGA
>JAYWBA010000114.1:0-5694 GCA_043781915.1 Saprospiraceae bacterium | reverse complement strand
TAAAAACCAGAGAGAATTCCCTTTCCGACAAAATGACATTGCGCCAATTAAACGCAATAAACATTACTACCGATTACGGTTACAACGTCGAGTATGTGCGCGATGCCAACAACGCAGCTTTGCCGTACACCATCAATGAAACGATGATGCGCGTCGATTTGCCGAAACCGCTATTGCACGGTGAGAAATTGGTGCTGAAAGTGAAATGGAATTTTCACATCGTCGATAGATTAAACACACCGAATGCTGCGCGCTCTGGTTGGGAATATTTTCCTGAAGATAAAAACTATGTTTATACTGTGGCACAGCACTACCCACGTATGTGCGTGTACAGCGATGTGACGGGTTGGCAAAATAAACAGTTTTTGGGTTCGGGCGAGTTTACTTTGAGTTTCGGAAATTACGATGTGCGCTTAACTGTTCCTGCCGATCATATTGTTGGTTCGTCGGGCGTGTTGCAAAATCCAACGCAAGTTTTAACGGCAGCACAAATCGAGCGTTTTAATAAAGCTAAAACAGAATACACAACGCCTGTCATAATTGTTACTGAAGCTGAAGCGCGCGAAGCAGAAAAAACAAGATCAACAGCGCGTAAAACTTGGAATTTCAAAGCAAGCAATGTACGCGATGTAGCGTTTTGTAGCTCGCGTAAATTTATTTGGGATGCTATGGGTGTAAAACAAAGCGACGGCACAACGCCAATTGCGATGTCATATTATCCGAAAGAAGGCAATCCGCTCTGGGAAAAATATTCGACAAAAGTTGTGGCGCATACTTTACGTTCGTATTCAAGCCACACGTTTCCTTATCCTTACCCAATTGCCATTTCTGTTCACACCGATCAAATCGGCATGGAGTATCCGATGATTTGTTTCAATGGTGGCAGACCTGAAAAAGATGGTACTTACAGCGATCGCACAAAATACGCCATGATTGGTGTCATTATTCATGAAGTAGGTCACAACTATTTCCCGATGATTGTCAATAGCGACGAACGTCAATGGACATGGATGGATGAAGGTTTGAACTCGTTCTTAGAATTTTTAGCACAACAAGAATTTGAGCGCGATTATCCAAGTCGCCGCGGACCTGCTGCTAATTTGGTGGATTATATGAAAAGCGACAAATCGACATTGGAGCCGATAATGACGAACTCAGAATCGCTGCGCCAATTCGGAAATAATGCTTATGGCAAACCTGCAACGGCGCTTAATATTTTGCGTGAAACAGTGATGGGTCGTGAGTTGTTCGATTTTGCTTTTAAAACCTACGCAACTCGCTGGATGTTCAAACATCCGATGCCTGCCGATTTTTTCAGAACGATGGAAGACGCATCAGGTGTTGACCTCGATTGGTTTTGGCGCGGTTGGTTTTATACGACAGATAATGTAGATATTGCTATCTCGAACGTGCGCGCTTTAAAAGTCAATCAGAAAGACCCGACGGCTGAAATGTCAACGCAAAAAGAGAAAGACGATGTGTTGGCAAAATCTATTACAGGTATGCGCAATAAAAAAGATATTCAACAAACCTACGATGAACGCGACCCATCGCTCAAAGATTTTTACACCAACGATATGCAATATGCTGTTACGACTATTGATAAAGAAGAGCAGCAAAAGTATATCAAGAGTTTGAGTGCCGACGAGAAAAAATTCTTTGATGAACCCGCCAATTATTACGAAGTATCGTTCACTATGAAAGGCGAATTATTGTCGCCGATTGTGTGTGAATTGCAGTACACGGATGGCACATCGGAGTATAAAAATATTCCTGCTGAGATTTGGCGCATGGGTAAAAAAACAGTAACAAGAGTTTTTAAATCGCAAAAAGAATTAAAACAAATTGTTTTAGACCCATACCTTGAAACTTGCGATGTTGACGTGAGTAATAACTATTTTCCGAATAAACCACAAGCTACACGTTTCGAAATTTTTAAACGCAATGCGCGCGATGGTGGCGAAAATGCGATGCAAAAGGCAGCACGTGCTAAAGCTAAAGAGGGTGGTGCAGGTGGTGGTAAGTAAAAAATCTTCTCGCCAAATTATTTTTTTTTAAAAAAATTTTAATCAGGTTAATTGTGACTGAAATTTACACATTTAATTGTGTAAATTTCAGTCACAATTCAATTTGTTTTTTGAATAAATGTTTGAGGAACTTTTAAAATTCCTCGAACGTTTACCAACCGAAAGCTCAAAGCAAAAAAATTATGGGGCGAATTCTCGCTATCGATTATGGATTAAAACGCGTGGGTATTGCAGTTACCGATACATTGCAAATGATTGCAACGCCTTTAGAAACTGTGCCAACGCTTACAATTCTCGAATTTATAAAGCAATACGCGTTCACTGAAAACATTGAATGTTTTGTTATCGGTGAACCTAAAAAATTGGATTACACCGAAGCTGATATTTTACCTGCAATACAGATTTTCGCAGAAAAACTGCAAACTTTATATCCCGATATTCCTATCGAATGGCAAGACGAGCGCTTTACAAGTTCTATTGCGCGAAAACAATTGGTAACTGCGGGCTATAAAAAAAACCAACGGCGCGATAAAACGCTTATCGATAAACTCAGCGCCAATATTATTCTCAGCGATTTTATGATTAGAACGGGTAAATGGCAGCTTAGTTGATAGTTGGTCGTTGTTAGTTGTTCGTTTGAGAGCGTTTTTAAACTAACAACTAACAATTCTCAACCTAAAACTAACAACTACAACTAACAACTACAACTAACAACTATATGCTCAATTTAGATAAATATTTCCCCAGAATTTCTCTCGGGTTTTTTCCATCACCGATTCATCGTTTAAACCGACTTTCAGACGCGCTTGGTGTGGATATTTGGGCTAAACGCGACGATATTTCGAGCGGATTAGCTTTTGGTGGCAATAAAGTGCGTAAATTAGAATGGCTGGCAGCCGATGCTTTGGCGCAAGGTTGCGATACTTTGGTTTCGATTGGCGGTGTGCAATCAAATCATACGCGACAAGTAACGGCGGTGGCTGCTGTTTTGGGATTGAAATCTTACACCGTTCAGGAAACTTGGGCGGAATGGGATGACCCGATTTACGATAAAGTGGGCAATATTTTATTAACACGCATCATGGGTGGCAATCCCATTTTAGCGGGATACGGTTATTCTACTGCTGAAAAAGGAACTTGGGAAGAAACGATGGAAACTGTTAGAAGAAATGGTGGAAAACCGTACGCTATTCCTGCTGGCGCATCAAATCATTATTTGGGTGGTATTGGTTATGCGCATTTCGCCGATGAAGTGGTAAAGCAAGAACGCGCAATGAAAATATTTTTTGATACGGTTGTTACTGCTACTTGCACGGGTTCCACACAAGCGGGTATGGTTGTTGGTTTTGCCAATCAATTAAAAAAACGCCGATTGATTGGGATTGATACTGCCGATGATGCCGAAATGACGCGCAAAGCAGTGACGCATATTTCTGAACTGACAATCGAATCAATCATCAATAAAGGTGGCAAAGCCAAAAAATTAGACGAGAAAGACATTGAGATAAACGCCAACTACAGTCATCCGGCGTATGGCATTCCAAACGTGCAAACCATTGAAAGCATAAAAATGGCTGCCGAATTAGAAGCGATGATTACCGACCCTGTTTACGAAGGTAAATCAATTGCTGGTCTGATTGATATGTGTCGAAAAGGCGAAATCCCTAAAAATTCGAAAGTGCTGTATGTGCATCTCGGCGGCGTACCTGCTGTCAATGCGTACTACAAAGTTTTTGAGGATGTATCGACGATTAAAACGCTCGGGCGAGAGGCAAGAGCAAAACATTGATTATGAGAAATCTATGAAGGTTTATAAACACGAATCAGTTGATTTGTAAAAGCACCCATATTTTCTTCAATTTCAAAATGAATGAGGTTGGCTAATTCTTTAAAGTCCGGATTTTCAGTACAAATTATTAGTCCAGCATGAATTGGATTATCTCTATGAAGGCGAATGAAATCACGTCTATTCAACGTTAAGAGAATTCGATTTTGGTCAATAGCAAATTTCAAAACTTCGTCATCAGGTATTCTCTGATTAGCATTACCTGCATCTAAAAAAGTCAAACCGTCATGACCAAAATTGCGAAGATATTCTACAACTGGCTTCGGGAAATTTTCGTTTACATAGAGTTTTTCCATAGTGTAAATCTAAATTAAGCCTCGTCGTTTTCTTTTATATCGAGGTCAATTTCTTTTTTATTTGCCTTGTAATAAGCCCAAGCGTTGTTCAAATCTTGTTGACGCAAAGTTGGATATGAAGCTAATAAGGCACTATTTGACATACCCAATTTTTTAAACGAAACGAGTGTCCAAACTGGAATTCGGGTACGAATAATACAAGCACTGCCACCACAAACATTGTGTGTTTTTTCAATGCCTGGAAATATATCGCCCAATTCTTTTGAAATATGATTGAGCAAAAGAGCTTTTTTAGTAGAAGATAATTTTGATATTAGAGCTTCCACTTTATTGAGTGATAAGATCATTATTAAAATATTTAATGAAAATGGGTCAGCATAAAGACAAATGCAAATATAGTATTTTTTAAGTAATCCATTTCGAGAAAAGTTTGAAAATTTAGAGGTAATTTGCATTCCAATTTATTGATACATTCCATTAAAATTATGTACCACAAATCCACATTAAGTTTACTTGAGAAAGCGCTTTCCAAACTATCGGAAGGGTTTTCAGAATTACCAACAACAAACTCAAATTCAGATGAACGAGCGTTAGAAAAAATCTTGCTACAAGTTGCGGAACGAATGCAGGATAATTACCCGTATTTTCACCCGATGTATGCGGGGCAAATGCTGAAACCACCACACGATATTGCGCGATTTGCGTATATTTTAGCGATGTGGATTAATCCGAACAACCACGCTTTAGATGGTGGTCGGGCGAGTTCTGCGATGGAGAAAGAGGCTGTTACGGAGATAGCAAAAATGTTTGGTTGGGAAAAACATTTGGGCCATTTAACGAGCGGCGGAACGTTTGCTAATTCAGAAGCGCTGTGGGTAGCAGGGCAAATTCATCCTAAAAAAATGATTGTCGCCTCCGATTTAG
Organism: Saprospiraceae bacterium; assembly: GCA_043781915.1. Lineage (GTDB taxonomy): Bacteria > Bacteroidota > Bacteroidia > Chitinophagales > Saprospiraceae > JAAFJT01. The sequence goes on along the minus strand of JAYWBA010000114.1, from coordinate 601 downwards.
CGCATTATACGCACGAGCGCATCAGCCAAGTTTTGGGTTTGAAATTTAAAAAAGTTGCCACCGATACATCGGGCAAAATGGATTTGAAAAAATTAGAAGCCATTTTGAAAACGGGTAAAGTTGGTACAGTAGTAGCAACACTCGGCACAACAGGCATTGGCTCAACCGATGATTTAAAAGGCATTTTAGCACTCAAAACGCAATACGATTTTAGAATTCATATTGATGCAGCGTATGGTGGTTATTTCCGATTAGCTCAAAATTTATCACCCAAAACTTTAGAAGCCTACTCTTTAATCCAAGAAGCCGATAGTATTGTCGTCGATCCACACAAACATGGTTTGCAACCTTATGGTTGTGGTTGCATTGTGTTTAAAAATCCGGAAGTGGGTCGATATTACAAACACAGTTCGCCTTACACTTATTTTAGCAGCGATGAATTACATCTGGGAGAAATATCGCTCGAATGTTCGCGCGCCGGTGCAGCGGCGGTGGGTTTATGGGCGACAATGCAAATGCTTCCGTTGCAAAAAGGCGGTGAATTTGCTCAAAATTTAGTGAGAAGTCGAGAAGCTGCTATTAAACTCAACCAAAAAATTTG
>JAYWBA010000113.1:0-15658 GCA_043781915.1 Saprospiraceae bacterium | reverse complement strand
ATAATTATCCAACTTCAGAATTTGCACCGATTGCGCTTTTAGAAGTCGGTTCTACCTATTTAAATATTAATCAGCTCGATCAAGCGCAAGCTGCTTTGATGCAACTCATCACTAATTATAAAAACCGTCCAGACATAATGGTTCAAGGTTTATTGAAATTGGGATTAATTGCGCAAAACAAAGGCAACAGCGAACAAGCGATTAATTACTACAAACAGGTTTTTTATAATAATCCATCTGCACTGCAAGCGAAAGCGGCACAGGATAGATTGAAAGATATTTATGTGAACGATCTCGGCAAACCGGATGAGTATTTTGCTTTTCTTCAAACCATTCCGGGCTACAAAGCGGATGCTTTAGAGCAAGATAGTGTGACGTATCGCGCTGCGGAAGTGCAATACGAACAAAGCAATTTTCAGAAAGCGATTCCCAATTTTACAACGTATTTGAGCCGTTTTCCGAATTCAGTGAATACTACTGCGGCATTTTATTACCGTGCTGAAAGCTATGCGGCTTTAAAAGAGTACGACAATGCTCAAACAGATTACGAAAATGTTGTTCAACGCGGACAATCGCGTTTTTATGAAAAAAGTGTTGAAAATGCTGCGCTTTTAGCTTATAACAATAAAAAAGATTTTGCTAAGTCGCTCGATTTATATTCTAAGTTTGAACGCGTTGCCAGCACAGACGATAAACGCTTCGAAGCTGAACTCGGTGCTATGCGCTCGGCGTACAAGTTAAATAAATCGGATGCAGTTGCGGAATTTGCGAGCAAAGTTGCGAGCAATGCGCGTGCTACCCAAGCGCAAATTTCAACAGCGAGTTTATATTTGGGTAAAATTGCGATTGATAGAAATAGCCTCGATGATGCACAAACGAATATCGAAAAATCTATTCGAACCAATTCAGCTAACGACGAAGCGCTGTACGAAGCTAAATATTTAGATGCCCTTATTTCTTACAAACGCGGTCGCTACGACGATGCATTCAATAAAGCCGATAAAGCCGCCGAGAATAATCCGTTTGAATATTGGGCAGGTCGTTGTACAATCTTACAATCGGATGTGTATGTTCAGCGCAACGATTTATTTGGTGCGCGCGCAGCGCTCAATTCAATTGTTGATGGCGTTAAAAATTTCCCTGAATTGGTCGCTGAGGCTAAACAAAAATTGGCTGCTTTAGAGGGTAAAGAAAAATTGAAAAGTCGTATTACTACCGATAAAGGTACGACAAGTAATTTATTAGACCTTGACAAGGGTAATTAGTTGTTCGTTAATAGTAGTTCGTTTACGAGTGGCTAACAACTAACAACGAATTTAAATTTTATAATCAAAAAGTCCGAAGGACGTAGAATTTTAATAACCACAGATGAAATCTGTGGAAAAAAAAATAAACATGAAATATCATTCTTTAAAAATAGTTTTAGCTTTTTTAATGCTTTCTTCTCTACTTGTAGAGACGAAAGCACAAACGCCCACAGGCGATATTTCGAATCAATCGCAGGATGTCATCAAAAATTTTGATGCGCGCTTGATAGAAACGGAGAAAATTAAAACGATACCTGTTCTGCCAGCTATAGACACGACAACTAAAACACAATATTATACTGTGCCGAATAAAGTGGTTAATATACTCTATCAACCACCGAAATTACGCCCTGTACCTATTGTGCCACAAAAAAATAACCCTGCATATAATGGTTATGCCAAAGTAGGCTATGGGTTTCCGAATTCGCCGTTTGCTGAAGGCGCTTATAAATTCAGTCAACCCAACCAATATGTTTTGGGTTTTTATGGAAAATACCATGCAGCTGACGATAATGCCAATGTAGCCAATAAACGTTTTGCAGATACAAAATTGGAAGCGAATGGAACCTATTTTACGCCGGCTGATATTGCTATTGATGGCAAAATTGGTTTCGATGGTAAATTGCGCTCGTACTATGGTTACGACCATGTTAAGTTAACCGAAACTGAAGAATCGAGTAAGCAGAATTTTAACACTTTCTATTTTGGTGCAAAAGCGTATAATTCTGCAAAAAATGCTGTAGATATTAATTACAGCGCAGGTTTGAATTTTTATAAACTCACCGATAATTTTGGTGGTAATGAAACGAATTTTGATTTGAAGTTCGATGCCTCTAAATGGTTTTCGGATAAATATCCGTTGGGTTTAACCCTTAAAACTGATTTCACAACTTACGATTCATTAGGCGGTAAAACACAAGACCTCAATAATTATTACTTGCAACCCAATTTCACTTTTAAAGATGATAATTACAGTATTCGCTTGGGGGCAAATATTGTGAATACGAAAGATGAGACTTTGTTTTTACCTGACTTAGAAGGTAATTTGAATTTGGGGGGTACTGAATTCATTATTTTTGCAGGTTGGAAAGGCGATGTGAACAAAAATACGTACAAACAATTGACGAGTTATAACCCTTACATCTTCCGTCAAACAAAAATTGCCAATACGCGCAAAACAGAATATTATGGTGGTATAAAAGGTTCTGTGGCTCAAATCGATTATTCGGCGCAAATTGGATACAGCAATAATATAAATCTGCCGCTGTACTTAGCTGATAATAGCGACCACTTCAAACGCTTTAATGTTTTGTACGATACGGTTGCGATTACAAATATTCGAGGTGCAGTTACTTTTCACCCGATTCCCAAGCTCGATTTCATTGGCACAATCAGTCAAAATGTTTATAGCACTACACGCGAAAAAGCAGCATGGGGTTTGCCTTCGCTTGATGTGAATGCTACGGCGAAATACACGGCTTATGAGAATAAAAACCAAAAGGCAATTCTAAAAGCGTCGGCTTTTCTACAAAATGGTGTGAATGTTAAAGATGCACTCGGTGCCCAACAACGTTTAGATGCTTTATTCGATTTAAACGTCGGTGGTGAATATTGGTTCTTAGAAAATGTGGGCGTTTTCCTCGATGTGTATAATTTATTAAATGTTAAACGCCAACGTTGGGAAAATTATCCGACGTTTGGTTTGAATGTTTTGGGAGGGATAACAGCGAGGTTTTAAAAATGAAAGAATTAAGGAGTGAAATAATGAAGGAATGCTAATAATTCCTTCATTATTTAATTCCTTCATTTATTTACCAATATCAAATATCATATCCAATTGTTTTTTATTCGCACTTCTTGGAGCATTTTTCAAAATTGTATTACGAAGCCATATCCCCAAAGGATTTTCAATGTGCGCTAATTTACCGACTACCCAACTGATTTTGACAATGGCATGGGCTTTCTTTCTTCTCAAATTCTCATAGAGTATGAAAGTATCTTCAATATTGATTCCTTTGTCAATCAACTTCCCTAAAACATAAGCGTCTTCAATCGCTTGACAAGCACCTTGACCTAAATTAGGTGTGGTTGCATGGGCAGCATCTCCGATGAGGCAAACATTTTTCATTTGCCATTTTTGAATAGGTTTCAAATCAATGATATCACTGAATATTATTTGCGCTGAGGGTGTTGCAGCAATAATATTTAAAATATCAGGATGAAATTCTCTGAATATTTCGAATAAATTGTATGGGACTTCGAACATTGTATGCGCATTCGTTAAAGCATACCAATACACTTTTCTGTTACTGATTTTCACAAACCCAAATCGTTTACCTTTTCCCCAAGCTTCGTTGGCTTCATGATTATATTTTTCAGGTAAATCTATTTCGCATACACCCCGCCAACAATTTTGATGTGCATTTCTGATGGTGCTTTTTTCAAACAACTGATCTCTTATAACCGATTTTATTCCATCAGCGCCGATACCAATTTTACTTTCTATTTTTGAATTGTCATCAAAAGTCAGTTTAAATTTATCTCCTCTTTCTATTTTAGTAAGCTTTTTTGCTAAGTCTATGTTTTCAAAACCGACTTCATCAGCCAATATTTTTTGTAATTCCCCTCTATGGATCGCAATATTATGGACGCCATATTGCTTTTCATATTCAGTAAGATTCGCAACTGAAAGACTGTTCAGTCGTGCGTCGGTAATTTTCATCAATGAAAGGTGATTACCCGCTTGTTCAATTTTAGTGTGGATGCCTAATTTCTGAAAAACTTGCATGGCGTTATTGGCAATAATTAAACCTGCACCAACAGGTTTAATTTCTGATGCACATTCATATATTTTTACGTACAGCCCTCTTTGTTTCAAGGTTAAAGCAGTAGCCAATCCGCCGATGCCTGCTCCAATGATAGTTATTGTTTCTGCCATTTAATGGGATATACTTGATAATGTGCCATCTACAAAAATGGTTTCTATTTCAGCATGAGATTTAATGTTTTTACTCGAACTTCTTAATTTTCCATCAACCCGCGTCAAAGTAAATCCACGTTGAAGTGTGCGTTGGACATCGAATGTTTGTAGTTTTTGATGAAGCGTTTCAAGTAGAAATATTTCTCTTTGTTTCAGCAAGTGTGTAGAAGTTTGTAGGCGAGTTTGTATCTGTTGGAGCGAGAATTTTTCTCTTTCAAAAACGCGCAACGTCATATATTGAATTTGCTGTTTGTACGTATCAAGTTGTACTTGTTCGTTTCGATATACGCGCTGTGTATGCTGCAAAACTAATTTATGATAATGCAACATTTGAGTTTCGAAAGCGGCATTGTGCAGCAAAATAAAATCGGCAACAGCAGTGGGTGTTTTTAAATTAGAGTGCGCGACTAAATCCGTTACGCTGCTATCCGTTTCATGACCGATGCCTGTAATAACAGGTAGCGATGCTTGTGCCACGCCGAAAGCAATACCTTTAGCATCAAAAGCTGATAAATCGAAACGAGAACCACCACCGCGAATAATAATGATGCAATCAAATTCTTTGGAGCGCTGGCGAATGGCATTGAGTTGAGCAACTATTTCTGTTTCTGCTTTAATGCCTTGGATCGCTGCCGAAAACAATTCGAGTTTAAAACAATAGTCGAAAGTGTTTTCACCGAGGTGTTTTTTAAAATCGAACCAACCCGCAGCTTCAGGACTTGAAATAACTGCCAATCGTTGAATAACTTGCGGCAGAAGCAATTGGCTGTTCTTATCTATTAATTTTTTCTGAGTCAGTTCTTGAATAAGTTTCTGCCGTTGAACCAGTAACGCTCCCAAAGTAAACGCTGCGTCAACTTCTTTTATGACCAATTTTAACCCATAGCGCTCGTGAAAATCGATGCGCGCTTTGAAACGAATAGTTTTTCCTGCGCTTAATATATCGTAAATAGCTTTGCCATGCTCATATTCTAAATTACGCATTTCCATTTCCCAAACAACTGCATCGCTTTTGGCAATAATCTCTTCATCTTCTTTTTGAACCAACTCAATATACGTGTGGCCACGCGATGTATTTGCCTGCACTATTTCAGCCGTTATCCAAATCGGTTCGCTAAAATTGAGCGCAATAACGCGTCGCAGGAATTCGTTGACGTGGTAGAGTGTATAGGTTTCCATATTTCGAATTCGGATTTTAGATTTCGGATTTCGGTACTTCGCGATTTTCCGAAATCCGAAATCTGAAATCCGAAATTGCTGATATGAGTGTTTTTAAATCGTATTCCGTATGCAGCGCACTTAAAACAATACGCGTAATCGGCGCATCTGTTGGTTTGGGGTATGCAAAACTTGAAATAAAAATTTTCTTCTCGTAAAGATAATCGTACAAACTATTATCTTTCACATAATAAACAGGATAACCCTCTTCATTAACTAATAAATCTTTTATTTCGTCGGAGCAATTGTAATTAAAATAATCGATATTATGGCGCAATGCGTCTAAAGCTATGGAATAAATACCCTCGCTGCGCGTAAACGCAAACAAATACGCTGGAACAATGGGCGAAGCACCAGAAAAATACGCTGATTGACTGATGTCTGCAATCGTTTTTTTATCGGAAAGAATTACGCCACCTGGAACGCCGAGTGCTTTTGCCATTGAACCTGTAACGATTAATCGGATATTGTTTTTGCCAGTAGAGACGTTGCATGCAACGTCTCTACTAATAGATTCGTAATGCCCATTGCCGTTTTCGCCACAAACACCTAAACCATGCGAATCGTCAATTAAAATTGTAATGCGTTCATCGTCGGGGAGCTCTTTTATCCAATCGAAATGAATGGGTTGGCAATATAAGGGGTCAATACTGTTCGATGCCAATACAACTCTTTTGTTTTGTCCTAATGCGCGATAAATGGAAGTTAAAAGTGAAGAGTTAAAAGTTAAAAGTGAAAAATCGTCTGATTCACTTTTAACTTTTAACTCTTCACTTTTAACTTCCCTTCTTATAGCTGGATGTGCTTGATTTATATAGAAAAATTCAGCATCGCCTAAATATTTTACAGCCAACATCCCCGCCAACATGCCACTCGTAACGGTCAGTGCCGCTTCAGCATTAAACCATTCAGCTAAATAATTTTCTGCCGATTTATAAATATCGAGTTGCAAATTATTATTTCTCGATGCAGAAAAGATAGTTCCGTATTTTTCTATACCTGATTCTAGCAGCGAAGCAAATCCAGAATTATGTCCCATACCGAGATAGGAAGTGCCGCTAAAGTAAAGAAACTCTTCGTCTTTTAATCGAATGGTGCGGCTTGGGAGATGTGAAATGCGGGTAATCATAGTTATTAGGTGATAAGTGATAAGTGATAGGTGATAAGCGATAAACAAACCTATCACTTATCACTTAACACTTATCACTTAATAAAGTACAATTCACCAGGTGCAACACCCACTTTAAGCGAGTCTTTCAAAGTTTTAGCTGATAGATCAATTATATAGGATGTGCCAGCGCGTGTAAAATCTTTAGCATCGTTAATAAACATATAGCCCGAAGTAGGATCAACACCCAAGCCATTTATTCCATAAGACAAATACGACGCCGTAAAAAATGCTTTTGGCGGATTTGCACCAAAATTAACTATATCTTTTGAATAAACGGTATTTCCAGCAGTGTAATACAAAACATTTGCCGTTGGATCTGTGCATAAATGATCTGCATACTGGGGTGCATCGAAACTTAAATCTACCTTGCCACCTCGAATACGCTGTAATTTTCCTTTTTCAGGTCGGTCGTAATATCCGCCACTTAAAACCCAAAGATCAGAATTAGCATCGAGCACAATACTGTTCGGTCCAATGGCAACATTGATTTTATACACCACTGAATCACCTTGCAACGACACAACCGCAACAGTGGAATCTTTGCTTAATCCGCCACTGTTTACTACATACAAAACAGAACCGTTTTGAAGCATTCTATCTGGACCATTGCCTGTATTTATTTTTGTGGTAACCCTGAAAGTGGAAGGTTTAAAAACCAATAGCGACGAATCACCACTGCCTTTTCCCCACGAAGAAATATAAATTCTACCCGTATCAATACCCAAAGCATAGCGTGGTAAAGTAGCATCGACAATAACATTGCCTTTAAAGGCAAACGTTTTGGGATCAACAGTGTAAATTTTGTTTGCATTATTGACAATAATAAAATTTGTATTGTAGTAGCTAAGCATTGACTGTACAACATTTCCGAGTTTATATCCGTTGGATGCGCTGTACAAATCGTTAACAAACGTACCATTTGTTCGATTGTAAAATGAAACATCGCCTGCTCCGTTCGGATATTGACCTTGATTTAAAATGTAAACACCAGAACCAAATGTTATTGAAGGTTGATTATCCCCAATTTTACAAGCTGTTAAATAAATAGAAAGGGCAAGAAAAAATAAAATAAATTTCGAGTGATTTGACTTAGACATCATTTAATAAGTGATAAGTGACAGGTGATAAGGATTTAGGGAAATAAAATCATAAGAAAAAAGGAAAAGGGGTACAGGTAACAAGTGAGAGAGAAAGCTCTATCAATTATTAATTACCACCTATCACTTATCACTTATTTTATTTCCTATTTTCCCGTAGATTTAAAAATATTACAAAAACGCAGGTCTTCTGACTCACACCCGTTAATTTCTCTTCCCGTTTGAACAGTGAGATTATTAAATTAACGTTTTTTAGCTTGAGCGATAAGCTCTGAGCCGCCAAATTAGAGTAGCTCATAGCTTATAGCTCAAAGCTTAAAAGTGCTTACAGCTGCGGGTACAGTTCTGGCTTTTACCAGATTCCCTATTAATCTCAGTTAAGAGAACGTTTAAGCGGTGCAAATGTAGCTCAATTAAGAATTAATAATTAAGAATTAATGGCTTTTAATTATTAAATGATAATTCTTAGTTGCTAAAACCTGAAACCTATGCCGAAGTAAGTGCGCCATGAGTCGTCGTTTGTAGCTTTTGAAACATTGAAAATTATTGGACCAACCGTTGTTCGCAACCCTAATGAGATGCCACTGCTCCAATAACTGGTATTAAATATTATCCCTAAAGGATTTGCTGGATTAGAATTGTCGAAGAAAATGCCTGTTCCCGACAAGTAATTAAACGCGGGGATAATGAATAAATTGGGTGAAACTTGGTATTGAAGTGCCAATTGTGTGGCAGCAAAAGCATTATGCGTTGCAGAAACCTCTCGATTTCCCCAGAAAGAAATGGTACTCCAATCGGCACGTTGCGCTACACCTCCAATATTAAACAAATCGCCATCAAAATCTAATAAAGTGCGTTCAATTGTTTTAGGTACTGTTCTATAACCGAAATAAACCTTGGGTATAAAAGTAAATCGTTTATTGATAGATGTCAAATTGAAAGCTTTTTCAGCATGAACTGTAATTTTAAACGTCATTCCTTCGGTATATTCAATTGTTTCTTGACCTACTATGTTGTTTCTATAAGCTGTATCGGTGACAAAACTTGAAATGAAGCCTAAACCTAATCGCGCTTGAACAGAAACTAATTGACCTGATTTGGGAAAAACAATATGATTCAATGAGTTGTGCAAGAGTTGGAAACGGATTCCATGAACCCGATAATCGTATTTTGAAACATAACTGGCAGTATCAATAAAAGTTGTTGACTTTTCAATGCTTTTGAGTCGTGGAATATATTTTGTATACTCCAAACCATATCCAATTCCGATAAAAGTGTTTTTACCGATAGTGTAATTTAAAAATGCTGTGCTATTAAAATAAGTACGGTTGTTTTCTTCGTCAACTTTAGAACCATAGTATAATGGTTGAGAAACGCGTTCGCCATAAGCGTTAAAGTTAAACCAAACATTGGTACTCCCTATACTTTTTTGATAATCAATGCGAAATTTAGGGTTATCTGAAATATCGAAACCCAAAATAAAACGCGATTCAGACAGAACTAAATTCCGTACCTGAAGGGATGCATTAATGCCGGCACCCATATCCGTATCGTAGTGTAATCCTACTTTCAATAGAATTTTATTGGCAGGTGCCGCCAAAACATTGAGTATATATTTTTTGGCTCCAACCGTATCGCTTTCTAATTCGTAATACACTTTTTTGAATTGCCGCGAACCATATAAATCACTAATACCATTTTGAATATCCTTTTGATTAAGTTGACTTTTCCCATAAAATTTATTTATTATGTGGTCTAAATCGTGTTCTTTAGGTGCTAAACCTAAAACTTCTACATCATCAATTAATACTTTATTGTCAAAATTTAAACCAAAGTTTCTTAAAAATTTTGAAGGAAAAACGCCCGCATCGTGTTGCATTTTTGCGATTTCGCGTAACTGGGGTAAAATTTTAGTTACTACACTGTTCCCAATTTTAATAATTTCAGGACCTCTTTTAAAATCTGTAGTAGAAAGCCGCGCAGCGTTTAAAGCCATATCGAATTCGGCGAGCACCGAACATAATTTTTTTTGCAATTCACTATCTGCGATGCGATTAAAACTGGCAGATTGATACAAAAGCTTGATTAACGAATTTAGTTCATCTTTTTTATACAATTTACCGCCTGTATAGCCACCAATAACTAAATCTGCACCCATGCCGCGTAACATATCTACGGGAAAATTTTTCACCAAACCGCCATCTACTAAAACATGCTCACCAATTTCAATTGGTGCAAAAAAAGTTGGTATTGACATACTTGCACGCATGGCTAAACCTAAATTTCCGCGATCTAAAATAACAGGTTCACCTGTTAAAATATCGGCAGCCATACATTTGAACGGAATCGGAAATTTTGTAAAATCAGTTATGTGCGCTGCTCGAAAAGTTAATTTCTGAAGAAATTCTAAAATAGCATACCCTTCTACAACACCTGCAGGTATGTCTACACCCCAATTTGAAATGGGTAGTTCAACCAAATAGTGTGAATATTCATCTTTTTCATCTACATTCACTTCATTTAACGGAATGGTATTGGATAATAAATTATCCCAGTTCACGTTCGAAATAATAGAATCGAGTTCGTTGCCCGAATAACCAATGGCATATAAGCCACCGATAATACTACCCATACTGGTGCCAGTGATGTAGTCAATTTTAATACCGAGCGAATCAATTGCTTTTAAAAGACTGATATGTGCTATCCCTTTTGCGCCACCGCCGCTCAAACACAAACCAACTTTAGGTATTTTGGGCTTTGTAGAAACTCGGGTGGAAATTTGAGCATAAGCATTTAGAGTAAATAGGAAGAAGCAAAGGAATATTCCGAATTTTTTCATGATACGCACATAGATTAGTGCGTCAAAATTACAATTAAGTGTCCGTAATTTTATTAATTAACTTTGGTTAAAGATTGTGCTTTCAGATTTGCTGTAAATTAGTACTGCACATTTGCTAATAATATAAAAGAAGTTTTCCGTCCCTATCCAAGTAGGGACGGAAAACAAACCTTTTTAACCACCTATCGCTTTTTTCAATTTAGCGTTCACTTCATCCCAATTCACAACATTGAAAAATGCAGCCACATAATCAGCGCGTTTGTTTTGATAGTGCAAATAATAGGCGTGTTCCCAAACATCTAAAGCTAAAAGGGGTGTACCTTTTTTATCCGTAATATCCATCAACGGATTATCTTGATTAGGCGTTGAAGAAATGAATAAGTTCTTATTCGCATCAACACACAACCATGCCCAACCGGAACCAAAACGGGTCATAGCTGCTTTGGTGAATTCTGTTTTGAAATTATCAAAACTTCCGAATGCACCATTAATAGCGAAATTTGTTTCAGTACCTGGTGTTGTACCAGGCTTTAAAATGTTCCAGAAAAAAGTATGATTCCAATGCCCTCCACCGTTGTTGCGAATAGCAGGTGCGTATTTCGAAATGCTGCCAAGTAAATCTTCAATTGATTTGCCTTGTGCGTTTGCATCGGCTGTAACAGCAGCATTTAGATTGGTAACATACGCTGCGTGGTGTTTATCGTGGTGGATTTCCATCGTTTTGGCATCAATATGCGGTTCTAACGCATTGAATGCGTAGGGTAGTGGTGCGAGTTCGAAGCTCATAAAATTTAAATTTTGAGAATTTGATAATAAGGTATTTATAATCGGAGTTGTCGGTAAAATAAGTGCCGAAGCACCCAAACCGACATTTTGAACAAAATTACGTCGTTTCATAAGAAATATTTTTTACGTTTTTGTTAGAGTATAAAGGATAGACATTTAATTGCAAAGAACGCAAAATTTTACGCAAAGGTCGCAATGTAATCAGAAAATGATTTACATAGTTTTAGATTATTTTTGCGAAATTTTGAGATTGCATGATTTATGTTATCAAATAGAAAGATTTATATAGGCTATGAAATTTTAATTAAAAGTTCCAATTCTTTCTCGATTTTTTAACATAAGCATTTAATTGATCGGCTTCTTCTGATGAAAGGATTCCTCTGAATCTATTCATAGAATGAATAGGGGCAACATTGTCTTCAATTAACTCTTCAATTGAATACAGTAAAATTTCAATTTTCTTACCATATAGCTATTTGTTAACGTTAACTGAAGGCTATTATTTATAGGAACGAGAACAGTTTTAAACATTTTAAAACTTTTGATTTTTAACAATTTTCTCAGAATTCTTATTTACAAACGCTAAAATAGCTCTAAGTGTTTTACAACTAAAACTTTTCTTTTAAAAACTTACCCGTATACGATTCTTTCACCTGCGCTAAACCCTCGGGTGTGCCTTCAAACACCAAATGACCGCCGAGTTTTCCTCCCTCAGGACCGAGATCAATCACCCAATCTGCATTTTTGATGACTTCAATATTATGCTCAACCACTAAGACCGTATGACCTTTATCAACTAAAGCGTTCAAAGCATCTAAAAGTTTGCGAATATCGTGAAAATGTAAGCCCGTTGTCGGTTCATCAAAAATAAAGAAAATTGAATCTTTGTTTTTATCTGCTACTAAATATGAGGCGAGTTTTACGCGCTGCGCTTCACCTCCTGACAGCGATCCACTCGCTTGACCGAGTTTGACATAACCCAGACCCACATCAGCCAGTGGTTTAATTTTATTGTAAATATTTTTTTCATGTTTGAAAAAATCGAGTGCTTCGTTGATGTCCATTTCTAAAACTTCCCAAATATTTTTGCCGTTAAACGTGACTTCCAGCGTTTCGTGTTTGAAACGTTTACCGCCACATTCTTCGCACTCTAAATGAACGTCCGCTAAAAATTGCATTTCAACCACTGTTTCACCTTCGCCTTTGCAAGTGTCGCAACGCCCGCCGTCTGTATTGAATGAAAACATTCCAGGTTTATAATTCCGCATTTTAGCCAGTGTTTGTTTCGAATATAATTCGCGAATATCGTCGTAGGCTTTTACATACGTCGCAGGATTTGAGCGCGACGATTTTCCAATTGGCGATTGATTGATAAATTCAACAGACGTGAATGATTTGGCAGCTTCTTCATTAAATCCACCAAAATGTCCTGGCAAATCGCTTGAACTCGACATTACTTTTTGCAAAAGTGCGGGATAAATAATTTGTTTTACCAAAGTTGTTTTACCCGAACCGCTCACGCCTGTAACAACAGTCATCGCATGCGTCGGAACATTGACGGTAATATCTTTTAAATTATGTTGTCTGCAACCTTTGAAAGTGAGAAAGTTTTTTCCTTTGCGACGGTGCAACGGCACAGGAATCTTCATGACTCCCGACATATATTTCGTCGTCAAACTTTCGGGCGCAGCCGAACCAATATCGGCATAATTTCCTGCAAAAACCACATGACCACCGTTTATGCCCGCTTCGGGTCCCATGTCGATAAGGTAATCGGCATTTCTAATCACTTCTTCTTCATGTTCAACAACGACAACGGTATTGCCTAAATCGCGTAGATTTTTTAAAACCGTCACCAAATTAGCGGTATCTCGTGGATGCAAACCAACGCTCGGTTCATCAAGAATATACAACGAGCCTGTTAGGTTCGAGCCTAAAGTACGTGTTAAATTAATGCGCTGCGTTTCGCCACCGCTTAAAGTATTCGATACACGACTAAGCGTTAAATAACCTAACCCTACCCGCATCATAAACCGCAAACGATTTTTTACTTCTAAAAGTAAGCGAGTAGTAATCGTCGTTTCGTTTTCGTTGAGTTCGAGCTTATCGAAAAAGATTTGCAATTCATCAATCGGCATCTCCATCAAATCGGCAATATCGAGTCCGCCGACTTTTACATACTGCGCTTCAATGCGCAAACGCTTGCCATGACAACTTGGGCAAGTTGTCCTGCCGCGAAAACGAGCGAGAATAACACGGTTCTGAATTTTATAGGTATGCTCTTCGACTTCTTTAAAATAGTCGTTAATACAAGTCGTTTTTTTATTTCCTTGCCAAAGCAATTCTCTTTGTTCTCGTGTTAAATCTTGATAGGCTGTATGCACTGGAAAATTATTAGCATGTGCTTGTAGCAAAAAATTATCTTGGTATTCACTCGATTTTTCTCCTTTCCAACATAAAACCGCACCTTCGTACACCGAAAGCGCTTTATTCGGAATCACTTTATCTTCATCTATGCCGATGGTTTTCCCATAACCTTCGCACACAGGGCAAGCGCCGAGTGAATTATTGTAATTGAATAATTGCGGCGTGGGTTCAATGAAAGTAATGCCGTCAAGCTCGAACCGATTATTGAACTGGTAAGTTGCACCGCCAATAATTTCTACAATCGCTTCGCCGTAACTTTCGTAAAACGCCATTTGAACCGAATCGGCAATGCGTTGTGTGTTGGTGAGGTCATCGTGTTTAATGACAAATCGGTCAATAAGTATGCGAATATCTTCTTCGCTGAAAGCACCAATATTTTTTTCTAAATTTTCAACATTTAAAACGGTTTCTTTCAATACTTCTGTGCCTTCAATAACATCCTGAATATTGTGCAGTGTACCTTGAAACCAAATACGCGTAAATCCTTTTTGAAGCAGCACATTGAGTTCCGTGCTAAGGGAACGTTCGGCATATTGTTTCGGCAAAGGAATAAACAATTGTAATCGCGCTCCTTCTGCTTCTTTTAAAATTGTATCAACAACGTCTTCCACTTGTTGCTTACGAACTATTTGACCTGAAATAGGTGAAATAGTTCTACCGATACGTGCAAACATGAGGTGCAAAAAATCATTCACTTCCGTCATTGAACCCACCGTCGAACGATTATTACCCGACGAAATTTTCTGCTCAATCGCAATAGCAGGGCAAACACCTTTGATGTAATCTACATCTGGTTTTTTCATCCGCATTAAAAACTGTCGCGCATAACTCGAAAGACTTTCAACATATCGGCGTTGACCTTCGGCAAAAAGCGTATCCATCGTTATTGACGATTTGCCACTACCACTCACACCTGTTACGACAACCAATTTATTTTTGGGAATCAGTACGTCAACATTTTTGAGATTATTGCTGCGTGCACCTTTAATAAATATATTTTTTCGGAGAGTCGCGTCGTCAATAATCACGTCGTCATCGGCAAAAACGTGCATTAAATTTTCTATTTCTGTTGTGGGCATATTTAAATGAAGGAGTTAAGGAATGAAGGAGTTAAGGAATGAAAGAATGAAGAAATTTTTCAACACCCAATTCTTTCATTCCTTAATTTCTTCATTCCTTCATTTTTTTGAACGCAATCCGCAAAAATAAAGCATTGCGGTGCAATTAAAAATTAATGTTTAAAAATTAAGGAATATTTTTGGGTTTTGTAAATAAGTTAAAACAGAAATGACCCGGAAGCACGAAAATTTTTTGTAGAATTTATTTTTTTAAAACTAAATTTGAAAATTATATTGTGACTGAATTTTACACAAATGAAAATGCAATTGTGTAAAATTCAGTCACAATTGATTTTGAAAATTGAGAAAAAATTTTTTGCTTCGCGAAATTACTTTTTAAGAATTCAATCGGTTACAACGAGAAAAAGGCATAAACAAACAGTATGAGCACCTGTAGCCGTATGAGTTTAAGAAAGAAGGAAATTATTGAAATTCTACGTGTTTCTGTCTGAGAAGATTGTAACTTAGCTAATTACCCTCAATCCAAGCCCCCAACTCTTAATTTTTAGTTAAAAAATCATTTTTTTGAAAAATAATTCAATGTTATTTACTTTGAATTTGGTGGTTCGAAAAACGCGATATTATATTTGCACCGTATTCAATTCTGAAGTACATTTATATGTGACAAAGAATTGTTTTTATACAGACGAGGGGAGAGAAAAGGCTCAATGAACCTCGGGCAAC
The DNA here is from genome assembly GCA_043781915.1 of Saprospiraceae bacterium. GTDB lineage: Bacteria > Bacteroidota > Bacteroidia > Chitinophagales > Saprospiraceae > JAAFJT01. The sequence goes on along the minus strand of JAYWBA010000113.1, from coordinate 31 downwards.
CTGCAAAGCAAGGTGCCTCAACCTTCCAGAA
>JAYWBA010000112.1:0-5700 GCA_043781915.1 Saprospiraceae bacterium | reverse complement strand
AGTAACTTACATTTGTACTGTAACTCGATTGATTAAATACAGTTCGTTAATTAGATATGAAAGAAAATTCAGAATTAGAAAAAATGGCTTCGCAAATTCGTCGCGATATTGTACGAATGGTTTATAATTGTCAGTCTGGTCACCCTGGCGGTTCGTTGGGTTGTACCGATTATTTTACGGCGCTGTACTTTTCGGTGATGCGGTACAACAAGCCCTTTAATATGGAAGCCCATAATGAAGATGTTTTTTATTTATCGAATGGGCATATCTCGCCCGTGTTTTATAGCACGTTGGCGCGTTCAGGTTTTTTTCCCGTGAATGAACTCAATACTTTTCGCAAACTAAACAGCAGATTGCAAGGTCACCCGACTACACACGAAGGTTTGCCAGGTATTCGGATTGCGAGTGGTTCATTAGGCCAGGGTATTTCTGTGGCGAATGGAACAGCGCTTGCAAAAAAAATGAACGGCGATAAAAACTTAGTGTATGTACTTTGCGGTGACGGAGAACTCGATGAGGGTCAGAACTGGGAAGCAATTATGTTTGCAGCACATAAAAAATTAGATAATCTCATTTTAACTGTCGATTGGAACGGTCAGCAAATTGATGGTTCAACCGATAATGTTATGTCACTTGGCGATTTGCCGCAGAAATTCAAAGCTTTTGGTTGGGAAACTATTAGGGTTGAAAAAGGAAATAATATTGCTTCAATCATCAAAGGATTGAAAAAAGCGGGCAGTACTGTTGGCAATGGTAAGCCGAAAGTTTTATTAATGCGAACACAAATGGGTTATGGGGTCGATTTTATGGTAGGCAGCCATAAATGGCATGGTATTCCGCCCAATAAAGAACAATTGGCTACAGCTTTAGCACAATTACCTGAAACGGCTGGAGATTTTTAATGTAGCTTTGAGCCATGAGCTTTGAGCAATGAGCCTCCTCTTATTTCTCAAAGCTCATGGCTCATAGCTCAAAGCTCAACTATGTTAATCAAACCATTCAAAGCGCAATTGCCGATTCTGAGTAAAATTCAAGATACTGATACTTTTTTTGAAGAAGCAAAAGAGGAATATACAAAATATTTGCAGCGCGGTTGTTTTACACAAACAACTGAAGCTGCTTTTTTTATTTATTCTATCGCCCCATTGAATGATTTGGATAACGATTCACTCGGAGTAGTTGCGCTTACCGATTCGCAAGAGTTTTTTCAGAACAATATAAAAAAGCATGAGAACACACTGAGCAAACAAGAAGACATTCAAAAAATGCTGCTTGCAGAAAGAAGAGCGGCGATAAAACCTATTTTGTTAACGCACAAAGGTGGACATGAGTATCAAGAAAGTTTGAGAAATATTCGAGATAAATCTGAAATAATTATACAAACTGATTTTCAAAACTTGCGGCATTCGCTTTATAGCGTCACCGATTTACCTGCAAAAGCAAGTCTGAATAATTATTTTCAAAAAAAAGTAAAGATTGCATATATTGCTGATGGACATCATAGAGCTAACAGCACCACAGAATTTTTAAAAGAGCATGGTATTTTAGATAAAGGCGTCTTAACTGCTTATTTCGATTTTTCGCAATTGCACATTGGTGCTTTTCATCGGGTTGCCTCCGATTTAGATGGTAAAGCATTAGCAGAGTTTTTGAAAGAATTACAATTAGTACTTACTTTAAAGAAAATACCTTTAACAAGATTGCCACATCGAAAAGGTGAAATCGTGATGGTATTGAATAATGTAACGTATTCATTGCACTGGCGAAGAGAGATATTAGAACAAAGAGAAGTTGGTCAAGTCATTTTAGATACACATTTATTGTCTGATTTAATTTTAAAACCGATTCTCGGTATTAAAAATTTAAAAAAAGATACGCGACTTAAATATATTGAAGGAAATAAATCGCTCGATGACATTGTGAAACAATGTCCCAAAAATGGTGTTCTATTTCTTCTACATCCGATTTCTTTCCGCGATTTTAAAACTGTTATAGATTCAGGTGGCATTTTACCACCAAAATCAACTTTCTTTGAACCGAGATTGATAAATGGGTTTATCAATTACGAATTACGAATTACGAATTACGGAAAAAATAATCATAAACTGTAATTCTTAATTCCTAATTCCTAATTGAATTTCGTAATTCGTAATTTGAAATTCGTAATTGAATATGGAGACTGATATTTTAGTCATTGGCGGCGGCATCGCAGGGTTAAGTTTTGCTATTAAAGTAGCGCGAAAACGCCCAGACTTGCAAATCACTGTTTTAACTAAAACGGTTGAGAACGAATCGAACACCCGCTATGCACAAGGTGGTGTTGCGGCTGTTTGGGATTATAACACGGATAGTTTTGAAAAACACTTAGCAGATACTTTAGATGCAGGGGCAGGACTATGTCATAAAGATATTGTAGAAATTGTTGTGACTGAGGGTCCTGAACGCGTGCGAGAAATTATAGATTGGGGAACGCGATTCGATACAGATGGAGGTGGTAAAGATTACGATTTAGGTCGTGAAGGTGGACATACTGAAAACAGGATTTTACATTATAAAGATTTAACTGGTTGGGAAATTCAGCGCGCATTAGTGGCTGAAGTGAAACACCATTCGAATATAGTAATTCATGAGCATTATTACGCCGTTGATATCATTACACAACACCATCTTGGGCATGTTATTAATCGCTCGACACCTAATATTGAATGCTATGGTTGTTACGCGCTCAATAAAATGACGGGTAAAATAGAAACATTTGTCGCTAAAACCACTTTAATGGCAACAGGTGGTATCGGACAAGTGTATAAAAACACAACCAACCCCGTTATTGCAACAGGCGATGGTATAGCTATGTTTTATCGCGCAAAAGGACGCGTTGAAGATATGGAGTTTGTGCAATTTCACCCAACAGCATTATACAATCCGAGTGGTGAAAATCCGAATTTTCTCATCAGTGAAGCAGTTCGCGGATTTGGCGCCATTTTGCGCACACCCGAAGGCAAAGAGTTCATGCAAAAATACGATGCGCGTCTATCACTTGCTCCACGCGATATTGTTGCACGCGCCATAGACAACGAAATGAAAGTTTTCGGCTCGGAGTTTATGTACCTTGATTGCCGGCATCTCGATAAAGAAAAATTTTACGCCCACTTCCCTACTATTTACGATAAATGTGTCAGCCTCGGCATCGACCCGATGCACGATATGATTCCTGTTGTTCCTGCCTGTCATTATATGTGCGGCGGTATCATGGTTGATGCGAAGGGAAGAACAAGTATAAAAAATATTTTTGCTTGCGGCGAATGTAGTTGCACTGGTTTACATGGCGCTAACCGTTTGGCTTCAAATTCATTACTCGAAGCTTTGGTTTTTGCGCACCATATTGCCGAAGAAACATTGAATACAATTGGTAATTTTGAATTTAAAAAAGGCATTCCGAATTGGAATGCAGATGGCACTATGCAACCTCAAGAGATGATATTAATTACACAAACCACCAAAGAGCTTAAAGATATAATGAGTTATTATGTAGGTATTGTTCGCTCTAATATTCGTCTAAAACGCGCGCTCGATAGGTTGTTCATTCTTTACCGCGAAACAGAAGAATTGTATAATACCACAACACTTTCGCCCCAACTTTGCGAAATGCGCAACCTGATAACAATGGGGTATCTGATAGCACGCTCGGCATCACTGAGGAAAGAATCGCGCGGCTTACATTTCACAACCGACTATCCCAATCAACTTGCTTTTGTGCAAGATACTATTTTGTAATCAGAATTTGCAGAATTATGAAATTTCCTGAATTGTAAGCTGTCTTTAATTATATTTCTTGATTCTGTAAATCGTTTAATTCTGTAAATTCTGATTATTTTTAGCACACACTTTTATAATTTTAAGTGTATATACAGTAAGTTTGGGTTTTAAAAATCAAGTCGCATGAAATTCATTAATTTAATTTTGATTGTATTTTTAGTAGTATCTTCACCTACGACACAATTTGTAGTGGCACAGAAAACTTCTGGCAGCATGCTCGATGGATTAGATAGCTCTTCAGACGAGACGGTTTACGCTAAATACAGTTTTAAAACAGACCGAGTCGTTAACCTACATTCGTTAGAAACAACAGCCGCTGGTGTGATGGATGTGAAAATTTCGCACCGTTTTGGTCCTATCGATAATGGTTTTTACGATTTATTCGGTTTGGATGCTGCGACGCAACGCATAGGTATTGATTATGGCGTGAGCGATGACATTTCGATTGGCGTTAATAGAAACTCTTTAGATAAAGCGTATGACGCCTTCGGCACTTTCAAATTTTTAAAACAAAGCAGTGGCAAAATTACCATGCCTATTACAGCCATTTTCTTAGCAAGCATTGCTGTAAGAACCGAAAAATTTTACGATGCAACCATTGTGAATTCGCTTACAAATCGCTTGTATTACACGTATCAGTTTATTCTCGGTAGAAAATTTGATGAAACATTTAGCCTAGAGCTGGCTCCAACCTTTATCCACCGCAATTTAGTAACCGTTGGGACAGAAAGTAATAATGTTTTTGCGTTGGGTGTGGGTGGCAGAGTAAAACTTTCGAAACGCATAGCACTTACAGGTGAATACGTTTATGTCCTGCCAAACCAAATCGATAAACAGTTTTATAATTCAGCTTCTATAGGCGTAGATATTGAAACAGGTGGTCACGTATTTCAATTCCATTTCACTAACTCACCTTCTATGTCCGAATATGCTTTCATAACGGAAAATACAAAACAATTTGGTTCAGCACAATCCATTCGTTTTGGTTTCAATATTGCGCGTGTTTTCACAGTATGGGATTCAAAGAAATTGCCTAAAAATTAAGAAGCAAATGTAGGGTTTTCTTATAAAACCAAATTAAGTCAAAAATAAATTCAAAAATCAGTTTGGGTATCATTTTGAAGTTCAACTGGTTCTCCGACACTTTTAATGGAGTTTAAAGCGCCTTAAGCGCGACCGATATGGTAACGCAGGACGCAGTCCTGCGAAAAGACAAAAACCGTAATTGCGTGCCGTAGGTACGCATATTTTTTGTATCCCTACGGCACGCAGTTGTGTGTTTCGCAATCGCAGGACTGCGTCCCGCGTTATAATATCGGTCGATGCTACGCATCTTTCTTGATAAAAATTTGCTCCATAAAAATTGTCAGAGAACCGTTCTGCTTTTAAAACAGAACAACAAAAGTTACGTTTATACAAATTCATTTTGAAATTTAAACAGAACAACAAAAGTTACGTTTAATGGAATGAATTTGATTGCTTGACAATTTCAGAAAAAAATTCGCGAAGTGGATGGTGTTTGTGACTTTTCTATCACCTATCAACCAATTAAGGCATCTCTTTTGGGTTTTTCTTTTTATCTTTGCTTCATGCGAAAATATGCAAATAAAGGAAATTTCGCTCTATTCTAAACTTAGACGTATTTAAAAACATGAAAAATATTCTACCAATACTGATTATTTTTTCGAGCCTATTGAATGTTTCCGCTCAAGCCAACTTGATTCAAAATACCGCTGCGCGCACTGTTTTAAGTTTAGACGGACAATGGGATGCGATTGTAGATGTATTCGATAGAGGATTTAATAACAGTGCTCTGCTCAGAGATTCATCAGGGTTTTTTACAGACGATAAAGCAGTACCTTACGGTACAAATCCAAAATCAAC
>JAYWBA010000111.1:0-5701 GCA_043781915.1 Saprospiraceae bacterium | reverse complement strand
AACAACTAACAACTAACAACTAACAACTAACAACTAACAACTAACAACTAACAACTAACAACTAACAACTAACAACTAACAACTAACAACTAAATTATGATAGTTTGTTTTGGCGAAATAATGTTGCGACTCAGCACACCGAACCAAGAGCGGATAATGCAAACGCGCCAATTAGATGTGCAATACGGTGGTTCGGAAGCCAATGTAGCTGTATCATTAGCGCAATTGGGTGCTACTTCGAGTTTTATTACGCGCGTACCTGCCACAGAATTAGGACAAGCAGCGCTTTCTGAAGTGCGCCGCTACAATGTTGAAACAAGTTTATCTATATTTGGCGGAGAAAGATTAGGTTTATATTTTTTAGAGACGGGAACAGGTAACAGACCTTCTAAAGTCATTTACGATAGAGCCAACTCAGGTATGGCAATGCTTGAGCGGGGAATGATAGATTGGGATAAAATTTTTAGCAAGGGAGTGTTGCAATACGCACCTACTTGGTTACATTGGTCGGGCATCACACCCGCTATTTCACAATCTGCTGCCGATGCTACTTTGGAAGCGATAGAAAAAGCACAACAATATGGTTTGAAAATTTCTTGTGATTTAAATTATCGCAGCAATCTTTGGAGTTATGATAAATTGCCTTCCGATATTATGCCACAATTATTGAGTGGGTGTGATGTAATGCTGGGTGATGGAGATACTTTGAAAACATATTTTGGAATTCAAGGTACAGGTTATGAGGATATTATAGAAAAAACATTTTTGAAATTCCCAAAATTGAAATTCATTGCTATGACAGCTCGAAAAGCGTTTCATGCTTCGCACAATGCTTATAAGGGCTTTTTACACGATAGGAAAAAAATGTATGAATCGCGCGAATACGATATACCTGACATCAATGATCGTATTGGTGCGGGAGATGCGTTTATGGCAAGTCTCATTTTTCAATTGTCTAAAAACGCGGAACCGCAATTCGCAACGGATTTTGCAACAGCGGCTGCGGCTTTGAAACACACCATTCCAGGCGATTTTAATTTAGTAAGCGAAAAAGAAATCGAAGCTTTGATGAAAGGAAACACGGGAGGGAAAGTGAGTCGTTAAAAAGAATTAGGGAATGAAAAGATTTCTTGTAATTACTTAGGTATTTATCAGTTTCTCACAGAAATTTCTGCTATTTCTGCGGGAAATTTTCTACAGAGTGTCTTAGCTAAGTAATTACAATTTCTTTATGAATGATTACTCAAAGCACATTACAAAAACTCATTACTCAAAACTCAATCATTTTTATGATAAAATCACGGAATATTGTTTTGCTACTTCTTGCGCTATGTAATATCCTTTCTGCTCAAAACAGTAAGGTCATTCCTAAGTTACAAGTACTTGCGACGCAACAAAAAATGAATGTCATTTTTATTTTGACTGACGACCACCGTTACGATTTTATGGGTTTCACGGGAAAAATTCCGTGGTTAAAAACGCCCACTTTAGATAAAATGGCAAAGGAAGGCGCGCATTTTAAAAATGCTTTTGTTACAACATCGCTGTGCTCACCGAGTAGAGCTTCCATTTTAACTGGACAATACTCTCATGTGCATACCATTGTAGATAATGTAGCACCCGAGCCACCTAATTTGGTGTGTTTCCCACAATATTTGCAACAAGCAGGGTATCAAACTTCATTTTTTGGTAAATGGCACATGGGCGACGATAACGACACTCCGCGCCCAGGCTTTAATCATTGGGAAAGTTTTAAAGGACAAGGCGTGTACTACAATCCTTCATTGAATATCAATGGGAAACAAACAGAATATAAGGATTCAACTTATATCACAGATTTATTGACGGAGCACGCTGTTGATTGGTTAAAAAATCGGGATAAGAAAAAGCCTTTTTTCATGTACTTATCGCACAAAGCCGTTCATTCGCCTCTAGAACCCGCGAAGCGGCACAAAGGGATGTATGCTAATCAGAAGTACACTTTACCTCCTACGTATTATCAAACTCAGAATGACGATTACAAAGCATTGAAATGGCCTGAGTGGGTGAAACAACAGCGGTATAGTTGGCATGGAGTTGACTATTTGTACCATTCGCATCAAGATATACAAGAAATTGTCCGTACTTATTGCGAAACGCTCAAAGCAGTAGATGAAAGCGTTGAAACTGTTTTAAATTATTTAAAAGAAAATGGTTTAGAGCAAAATACAATGGTGATTTATATGGGCGATAATGGTTTTAGTTGGGGAGAACATGGCTTGATTGATAAGCGCCATTTTTACGAAGAATCCGCAAAAGTGCCATTTTTAGTCTATGCACCTGGAATCTTCAAAGGAGGACAAACTATTACGCGCATGGTGCAAAACGTGGATATTGCACCAACAGTTTTGGAATTGGCAGGTTTGAAAAAACCTGATTATATGCCAGGTTATTCCATTATTCCCTTACTTAAAGGCGATACAGCTCATTGGCGTGACCACATTTTCTATGAATACTTTTGGGAATACGATTTTCCGATGACGCCAACTGTATTTGGTGTTCGAACTGACAAGTACAAATACATTCGATACAATGGTGTTTGGGATCAAAATGAACTTTATGACATTGAAAATGATCCCAATGAGATGTATAATTTGATTGAAAAACCGGAATTTCAAAATATCACTAAAGGTTTAGCAGGGCAGTTATTCGATTGGTTAGAGCAAACAAATGGTATGCAAATACCATTGAAACGGACAATCAAAAAGCCTTATGGAGATTATAGACATCCGAATCAAAATTGATCAGGATTTACAGGATTTAGGAATTTACGGGATTATGAGTACCAATATTTATAATTTGAATCCTGAAAATCCTATAATTCTGATTCAGGCACTTTTGTCGGAAACGTTACCGTCATTTAACAAGCAAATGTTAAAAAAAATGTCTAAAATTGACCAATTTCTTGACTTTTTAATTATTCTAAATAAAAATTATGATAAAGGTTGTAACACTTGGCGAGATAATGATGCGTCTTTCAACGCCCGATTACAAAAGATTCGAACAAGCCAACACATTTGATATCACTTATGGTGGTGGAGAAGCAAACGTTGCTGCTGCAATTTGCAATTATGGACTCAATGCCACTTTTGTAACTAAAGTGCCCAAAGAAGCTATTGGGCAAGCTGCCATTAATCACTTGCGCCGTTACGGTGTCGATACAAGTCAGATTGCGCGCGGTGGTGACAGAATTGGAATCTATTTTTTAGAAACGGGAGCCGCAATGCGCGCGAGTAAAGTAATTTACGACCGTGCGGGTGCTGCTATTGCTGATGCTGATGTCAGTGATTTCAATTTTGATGCTATTTTCAAAGATGCCAATTGGTTTCATACGACAGGTATAACACCTGCTTTGAGCGATAAAGCTGCTCATTTAACAGAAGTCGCATTAATGGAAGCCAAAAAACGCGGAATTACTACCAGCATAGATTTAAATTACCGCAAAAAATTATGGACCAAAGAAAAAGCGCAAAAAGTGATGACCAATCTTTGCAAATACGTTGATGTGTGTATTGGCAATGAAGAAGACGCTGAAACAACTTTAGGCTTTAAGTCAGAAGGAACAGATATACATAAAGGAGAATTGAATTTGGAGGGTTACAAAAGTGTTTTCAAGCAAATGAAAGATAAATTTGGCTTTAAATACATCGCCTCTACTTTGCGCGAAAGTCACAGTGCTTCTGATAATGGTTGGAGCGCATTGGTATATGATGGAACAGAATTTTATCACACCAAGCATTACGAAGTGCGTATTATAGATCGCGTTGGTAGTGGCGACAGTTTCGCCAGTGGATTTATTTTCGGCTTAGTGAGTGGAAAATCTATGCCTGAAGCAGCAGAATTCGGCGTTGCAGCGAGTGCGTTAAAACACACTATCCCTGGGGATTTAAACCATGTTACTGTTGAAGAAGTCATGGCTTTAGTAAAAGGTGATGGTAGTGGAAGGGTGCAAAGATAATTAATTTGTCTGAACCATGATTTATTGGATTTTTGGATTAAAAAATTTAGTTTTAATTTAAAACGTATGTCCCATCAGATAATTTATAAATCCAAAAAATCTTGGTTCAGACAACTAACAAATAACAACTAAATCATGATAATAGATACAATTCAGAATGCTTCGAAATATTTCAGCCTTCATCCATCTTTTAAAAAAGCGTTTGAATACATAAATCAAACCGATTTAGAAAATGCTGAAGGCACTGTTGAAATTGAGGCTGACAATTTAAAAGCCATTTATTCTAATAAAGAAGGTAAAACGGCTGAACAAGCACTATCGAAATTTGAATGTCATAACAAAAATATAGATATTCAATTGTGTATTAGCGGCATTGAAACCATTGGCTGGAAACCGCGTGAGCGATGTACCCAACCAAAAGGCGAATACAGTTTGGAAAAAGATGTGCTGTTTTATAACGATACACCCGATACATTTTTTCAATTGCAAAGTGGTCAATTTGCTATTTTCTATCCAGAAGATGTGCATGCACCCATGATTGGTCAAGGTTTAATAAAAAAATTAGTCATTAAAATTAAATTAGTTGACAGTTGATGGTTGACAGTTGACAGTTGACAGAAAAAAAATATACTATGGAATACACGAATTTAGAAGTTTGGAAAAAATCGAGAGAATTGGTTAATGATGCCTATAATTTAACAAAAAAATTTCCAAAAGAGGAAATTTTTGGCTTAACTAACCAAATCAGAAGATGCGCAGTTTCAGTTGCATCTAACATAGCTGAGGGAATTGGAAGAAATAGTACAAAAGATACATTACAGTTTTTGTTTGTTTCAAGAGGTTCTTTATATGAAATTGAAACACAGTTAGTTTTATCTTTCGATCAAAGTTATATTGATGAAATTACTTTATCACAACTAATCGAAAAAATTACTGAGTGTAAGAGGTTATTAAATGGATTTATAAATTATTATCAAAAATTAATTAAATAGTTGATAGTTGACAGTCGTGGATTGTATCTTAAACTGTCAGCTGTCAACTGTCAACCGTCAACTAAAATTATGAATTCGAGTCAAGTTACAAATAGCATCATTGCACAAGGTATTTTACCTTTATATTTCAATGCCGACGAAACAGTGAGTATTGAAGTTTTGCGCGCCATTTATCGCGCAGGTGTTCGCGCAGTGGAATATACCAACAGAGGTAAAGCGGCACTTCAAAATTTCACAAAACTTATTGAAATTCGAAATGCAGAAATGCCTGATTTACTGCTTGGCATCGGCACAATTAAAAACGTACCGCAGGCAAAGGCGTATAAGATGGCTGGTGCAGATTTTTTCGTCAGCCCTGGTTTTGTTCTAAAAGTTGCTAAATATGCCAGAAAAGAAGAAATGTTTTACGCACCAGGCTGTATGACTCCTTCTGAAATTATCGCTGCCGAAAATGCAGGTATTGGCTTCATAAAATTATTTCCAGGCGATATGCTCGGACCTAAATTTTTGAGCAGCATTAAAGATATTTTTCCCGATTTACTCTTTATGCCTACGGGTGGTGTTGATACAACACTCGAAAGTGTGAAATCTTGGTTCGATGCGGGTGTTTGCGCAGTCGGTATGGGCAGTAAACTCATCAGTAAAAAGTTGATGGAAGATAGAGATTATGCAACGATTGAAGCTAAAACGGTTGAAGTTTTAGCACTTCTTA
>JAYWBA010000110.1:0-15727 GCA_043781915.1 Saprospiraceae bacterium | reverse complement strand
AACGTCTCTACCATAACAGGTTTTTTAACCAAACTGACTATTTTATTGTACAATAAACGTTCATCAACGGGTTTAGCGATGTAATCGTTCATTCCAACAGCCTTGCATTTGGCTAAATCGACGGTGGTGACATCGGCTGTTAAAGCAATAATAGGAATTTTAGAATGCAGTGTGTTGCGAATATAATCTGTTGCTTCAAACCCATTCATTTCAGGCATTTGTAAATCCATTAAAATAATATCGTAAGAATGGGCTTGCAGTTTTTCAACAGCAATTTTACCATTAGAGGCGATGTCGCGTTCGAAACCGAAATCGTCTAAAAGTGTTTTCATGAGCAGTTGATTCAGTGCCATATCTTCAACCACTAAAACTTTAATGTTTTTAGTTTCCACTTCCACTTCCAGATTTTCAGTTTCTATTTCAGCGTCAGCGTCTGTTTTCAAAAACGGCAGCGTAAAACTAAAAGTTGAGCCAACATTAACAGCACTTTCAACGCGAATATTGCCGCCTTGTGGTTCTATCAACTGTTTTACAATCGCAAGACCTAAACCTGTGCCACCAAACAAGCGCGATGTGCCACTTGATGCTTGTTGGAAATTTTCAAATATTTTTTCTATTTTATTTTCCGTTATTCCAATGCCAGTATCGGTAATAGAAAATTCGATGATGACTTGTTTGTCGTCTTCGGTTAATAATTTTACACTCACTGTGATGCGTCCATCGTGCGTGAATTTTACGGCATTACTCACTAAATTTAAAATTATTTGGTGCAACCGCACAGGATCGCCGAGCAAAACTTCTGGAATTCTGGTATCGTATTCTTTAACCAATTCTAAATTCTTTTCTTGAATTTTAGTTTCGAATAAATGCAGCATCGCCGATAATGAGAGCGACATTTTAAATGGTATTTGTTCAAACTTCATCTTGCCAGCATCCACTTTGGCGAGGTCTAAAATATCATTAATCAGTACAATGAGTGCATCGCCACTAATTTTAATAGCGGTTAAATATTCTTTTTGTTTTACCGACAAATCGGTTCTAAGCACCACCTTAGTAAACCCAATGATGGCATTCATGGGTGTCCTAATTTCGTGACTCATGTTGGAAAGGAATTGCTGTTTTGCTTTTACCGCAATTTCTGCAATTTGTGTCGCGCTTTCCGCTTTGCTTTTAGCTTCTTCTGCAATAGTGGTTGCAAACTCGGCAAATTCTTTTGCCTCTAATAATTCGGTTGCAATGCGTTTTTGTTCCGTAATATCGCGTGCAACAACAACAGCACCCAAAACATTACCTTTATCATCTTTATAAACCGAGCCGTTGAATAAAACATCGGTATGTTTATGATCTCTAATTGTTAATGGATAATCAATTACAAAGCCTTTTTCAAATACTTCTTTGTAACTTTCGCGTGCTTTTTCAGGTTCTGTGAAATAATTTTTGAAATCGGAACCTTTTAGCTTTTCTCGTGCTACACCCGTAACGCGTACAGTGGCTTCGTTCATATCAGTTATTTTACCTTCTAGGCTAATTGTCATTAACGGATCGCGACTTGCTTCAATTAGGCTGCGCGAATACTGAAAAGCTAATTTGATAGAATTATTAAACGCCTCGAGTTCTTTCTTTGCAATTTCGCGTTTTACTTTTTCCTGAGTCTGAAAAACAAGTTCTTTATCTGCAATGACTAATTCAGCAGCGCGCTTTTCTTTCTCTTCCGTCTGAAAAACAAGTTCTTTATCTGCAATGACTAATTCTGCAGCGCGCTTTTCTTTCTCTTCCGTCTGAAAAACAAGTTCTTTATCTGCAATGACCAATTCTGCTGCGCGTTTTTCTTTCTCATCGTTCTGAAAAGCCAATTCTATATTTGCGACACCTAATTCTGCGGCGCGTTTTTCTTTCTCATCATTCTGGAAAGCCAATTCAATATTAGCGACACCTAATTCAGCGGCGCGTTTTTCTTTCTCGTCATTCTGAAATGAGAGTTCTTTATTCGCAATGACTAATTCAGCTGCGCGCTTTTCTTTTTCGTCGTTTTGGAACGAGAGTTCTTTATTCGCAATGACTAATTCTGCAGCGCGTTTTTCTTTTTCGTCGTTTTGAAATACAAGTTCTTTATTTGCAATGACTAATTCAGCCGCACGCTTTTCTTTTTCGTCGTTTTGAAATACAAGTTCTTTGTTTGCAATGACTAATTCAGCCGCACGCTTTTCCTTCACTTCGTTTTGAAAAATGAGTTCTTTATTCGCGATGACTAATTCTGCTGCGCGTTTTTCCTTAACTTCGTTCTGAAAAGCCAACTCTTTATTGGCAATGATTAATTCTGCAGCGCGTTTTTCCTTCACTTCGTTCTGAAAAGCTAACTCTTTGTTGGCAATGACCAATTCTGCTGCGCGCTTTTCTTTTTCATTGTTTTGATACAAAAGTTCTAAATCCGCAATGACCAATTCTGCTGCGCGTTTTTCTTTCTCATATTTCTCGAAAAGGAGTTCTTTATTAGCGATGACCAATTCAGCTGCACGCTTTTCTTTCTCATCGTTCTGAAAAGCCAATTCAATATTAGCAATGCCTAATTCAGCCGCCCGCTTTTCTTTCTCATTGTTTTGATACAGAAGCTCTCCATTGGCGATTTTTAATTGCGCAGCTAATTTTTCTTGCCGCAGAAAGTTTTTATTTTTAGTTACTACTTGCGAAGTAACTTCGGTAAAAACTACAATTACACTTGAAGTTTCACCATTTTGTCGCACCAAAGGCTGGTAAGTGCAATTAAAAAAATGTGGCTCTAATTTTCCGTCTTTTAAAATATGTATTTCTTGCTCATTAATAGAATAAGCTACGCCCGATGCCGCAACAGTATCAATTGTATCATCAATTCCTTGGTTTTTGAGTTCTGGAAATGAAATAAACAACGGTTTACCAATACTATTTTTTTCTTTGCCAAAAATTTGCAAATAAAAATCGTTGGCAAATTCTATAATATATTCTTTGCATTTAAAAATACAAATTGCCACTGGTGCCTGTTTAAGCGCATTGCCTTCTTTTAATTCGAGTAACTCTTGTATATTCATTTATTTTAATTATTTATTTCGTCCAAATTTCTAATGTCTTCAATTGAACTGCGTTTATTATCTTTTAAATGTTTAAAGTGGGTAGGTGAAAGCCCAGTAATTTGTTTGAATTGGTTAGATAAATGCGCCACGCTATTATAGTTCATTTTCCATGCAATTTCGGTAATATTGAGTTTGTCGTAAATAATTAATTCTTTGATGCGCTCAATTTTGTGTGCAGTAATAAAATGTTCAATAGTGGTGCCTTGAACTTCTGAAAAAAGATTCGAGAGGAAAGTATAATCGTACTGTAGTTTTTCACTTAAAAAATCTGAAAAATTGACGCTCGGTAATTCATCGGCATAGTGAACCATCTCGACAATTACATTTTTAATTTTTTCAAGCAAGATGGCTTTTTTATCGTCCAATAATTCAAAACCCCATTTAAATAAAGCTGATTTAAGTTCTTCGCGTTGCCCTTTAGTAAAAATTTCCATTATTTCTGCTTCACCTAAATTGACAAGAATGAAATGAAGCCCGAGTTTTTTCAACTCCTCTTTTACAATCATTTTGCACCGAATGCTCAACATGTATTTAATATATAGTTTCAATTTCTCTTTAACGTTTAATAATGGTTTTACTTAATACAGTGTTCGGAACATATTCAATGAGTTGAACAACAATGTGTGCTCTTGATTTCTCAATTTTCCTTGAATCAATATTTTGTTTTACCTTGTCCATATTAATAGAAAATAAATTTTAGGTACAATTTTAAATACCGTCCCTACTCAGTGGAGAGATGGTTTTAGACAAGGCAAAACATTTTAAAGGCCAGAAATTATCAGCTGTAATTCTTCTTTAGTTTTGCCCCATTTTACTTGAAGATTACCGAGCATCTTATCTTTTTTACTTCCTACAAACATTAAATCGTTATGTGTAAGAGAGGAAAATTTTTGTTTAAGTTTGCCCTTTTGCTCCTGCCAGTTTCCTTTTATGCCTGTAAAATCCATTGAGTGGAAATTTCAATTGTGAAAAAGAATCTTCAAAGAACAAAGTTGCGCTCTTTAAGGGCTTTAAAGTTACAAAATTCAAATTAAGAGTTACACAATTCACTGATAGTTTCTCCAAAAAAAAGTGAATCCTGCATTTTTGCTCGCACAACCCACTTAATGAACTTGTTTTAACTTTTTGTTTTCAGGGTCCCTACACAGTAGGGATTAAATCAGACGATTTGATTTATGAGTTCGTCCCTACATAGTGTAGGGACTGACGAAATGAATCAAAGAAAGGTGTGTGTTTGCTCAATGGCGCGAGAAAAATTATTGAGATGTTGCAAGGAATTGCGTTTGGAGAGAAAGTTTGAAAATTGTTTAGAATGGTGTATTTTTGTATGAAATTCAATATATTGTTTATTATTGCTAAAAAAATTTTGATGAAAGATTATGCACAATTTATAGAAATAAACTCAGACATTAGGTTTGGGAAACCTTGCGTTAAAGGCACTCGAATTAGTGTGTTCGACATATTAGGGTGGTTATCTATTGGTATGACAGAAACGCAAATTATCGAAGATTTTCCTGAGATGACCGAACAAGCTATAAGAGCTTGTTTAGCCTACGCAGCACAAAAAGAACGTAAAGCCCACGTTGCAATATGAAACTACTTTTTGATGCCAATATTTCTTATCGAATTGTCAAGAAATTGAAAATTCATTTTCCCGACTGCCTTCATGTTAGCAAATCTGGTTTAACTTTTCCAATTACAGATCGTAAAATTTGGCAATTCGCTTTACAAAATGACTTCATTATTGTCACTTATGATGAAGATTTTTATGAACTTTCCAATTTGTATAACTCTCCTCCTAAAGTTATATGGCTGCGTTTCGGAAATTTGCCCCTTAATACAATTGTAGAAAGACTTGTGGGCTTTAAAAAAAATATTGAAACACTACACGCAGATTCCCAAATGGCACTTTTGGAAATATTTTAAGAGAATTATCAGTTCTTAAAAAACAAATGACGTTCAAACAATCTGCGAAACATTTTATTTTTTTTCGTGAAGGCGTGTGTTCTCTTACTTGCGCGTAAAATTAAAGATGCTGCAAGAAATAGTCTTTGGATAAAACATTTTGAAATGTATTTTGAAATGTATATTTTTGTACTAAATTAATTTTATAGTAGCTAAATTAAGTGTAACTGATTTCTTAGCACAGTTCAATCAGTTTACCAAAGATGATCAGTTAAAAATTGCGAAGAAAATAAACAGCCGTTTATTCGATAAACTTTGGCTAATGTTTGACCTTGATATGCCTGATATAGAATTGTCGGAAGAAGAGACTATGCAAGAAGTTAAAGCAGTACGTAGTGCCGCGCAAAAAATTATGGGGATTTAAGAAGGAAATTTTTGTAAAACCGTAGTAATTTACACAACAGCTAAAATTGTGCTCGGTGTTTTGCATATCAATTCGGATAAAGTTGTTTTTTGTGTTCGATAGAATTGCGTACCATTTCTACTAAAACGTTTGCATCTACATCATCTAATTTTTGGATGTTGACACAACCTTTATCCGATTTATATTTTCCAAATTTCGCGAGTAAAGAATCTCTATTGTCGAAATGAGCTGAAAGGTAAAGCGCAATCGTACTGGCACGAGCTGCCAAACCAAAAAGTGGTGCACTTCCTTCTCGACCTGTGTCGTATTTGTAATTATAAACGCCAAAACCGACAATGCTCGTTCCCCACATTTTGGGTTCAAATCCCGTGTGTTTAGTAATAATTTCAATGAGTGTCGAACAATCAGAACGTTTTTTTTCGTCAGTGATTGTCGATAAATAATCGGCAACGCTCATTTCTGTTTCTACGGTTTTATTTTTTGCCATAAATTTTTTTTTCAAAGATAGAATACTTTTTACGAAAACATATTTATTTGGGTGCACAATAAATTTAAAAGCAAGCAGCTTTTATTAGAACAAAACTAATAAAAATTGCGATAACTATAAAAAAGAATCGGAAGGTGGAAAAGGATTTCTAAATGTGAAAGCATGTGGTGTTGGTCCGTGCGTATTCAAATAATCGAGGCGTGCAACAGCATCTTCTAATGTTGGAATTGTTCCGGTGGGAATCCACCAAAAAACGACATACGCGCTGCCAAAAGTTTCGAACCATTCGCGTTTACGGCGCAAAAATTCGATATGACCCGATTTGAAAGCAAAATTTCCCAGACTTTCAATATCACGCCAAACAGACATATTAACGATTATTTTTTCATCATTAAAAGGATTGAAAGCCGTAGCGTTATTATTATCGTCTTTTAATCGCCAAATAAACCCATCACTGCTTTCAGCAATATCGTTGATACGGTCTAAATTGTCTTTGAAATCCTTCATTATTGTGTCGTCCATATTAACCCCGCGCATGCGGGCAATGTTAAGCTCTGCTAACTGGCAAGTCATAGTTGATTTTATTTTTTCAAATCCTTTAAAAACTGAGTGGGCGTTTTACCAAATTCATTTTTAAATGCTTTTGTAAAGTATGATTGTGTTTGAATGCCGACACTATACATTATTTCTGAGAGCGATTTATCGGAATGCGACATCATATAAGCAGCTTTTCGAAGGCGAATGCTCCTTATAAAATCACCAATAGATTGACCCGTAATATTTTTTATTTTGGTGTAGAGTTTTGTTCTGCTCATGCCCACTTGCGTGCAAAGGTAATCAATGTTCATTTCTGAGTCGGTGAGATTAGATTCTACGATATGAAGAAATTCTTCCAAAAAGGCTTTATCTTTAGAGGAATGTACTAGATCTTTTGCTTCAGATTGATAATCGAGGCGATAGCGTTCTTTTATTTTTTGCTTCTGAATAAAAATATTTTTAAGCGTCAGTAAAAGTAGTTCAATGCTCAATGGTTTTGTGAAATAGTAATCGGCACCAATCTCTGTGCCTTCAATTTTGGATGTTAGAGCGTCTTTGGCAGTTAAAATAATAAAAGGTATGTGCGAAGTGTCAATATCCGATTTTACAAACTTACAAAATTCAAGACCGTTCATAACGGGCATCATGATATCACTAATGATAAGGTCGGGCGAGGTTTCTTTTGCCATTTCGAAACCTATTTTTCCGTTCGCGGCTTCTAAAATGTTGTAGTGCGTTTCGAGGGTTTCTTTTAAAAATGAAAGTAATTCTACGTTGTCTTCTACGATGAGAATTAAGGGCGTAGAGCCATCCCTACGCGTAGGGATGGCTAAATCTCGTAGGTTTTCGAAACCTACGAGGTTTTTTTCTTCACCCAAACCTCGTAGGTTTTGAAAACCTACGAGGTTATTGTTGTAATGTTCATTATTTGAGACGCCAAGCATGGCGTCTCTACGTTCCTCACTCTTATAATCTTTTTTCGAACATGGAATTGCTATAATGACTTCTGTTCCTTTGTGCCGTTCGCTGTAGACATAAATACTGCCTTTGTGTAACAACGTGAGGGATTTCACAAAGGCTAAACCAATGCCCGAACCGAGGTGCGTTTCAGAAATTCTGAAATACCGTTCAAAGAGTCGTGGCATTGATTCTTTTGAAATACCAATGCCTGTATCAGCAACGCTAATGAAAATATAATTCTCGGCTTTATAATCATTTTTAATGGCGAGTTCGTTCTCAAAGCGCGTTTTAGAAATATCCCATTTGCCAAAAGTCTCAATGGATATAGTTCCACCATCGGGTGTATATTTAAATGCGTTGGCGACGAGATTGGTTATTATTTTTTCCAAAATTTGTACATCGAACCACGTCTCGGTTTGTGTTTGCTGCATCGAAATATTGAATGTCATATTTCTTTGGAGGGCAAGTTCACCAAATTCTTCCGCAATTTCTTCTAAAAAAGCATTCATATTGCCCTCAGAAACTTTTAAGGTCAACGCACCTGATTCTGATTTTCTAAAATCCATTAATTCATTGACTAAATTCAACAATTTAGTGGCGTTTCGATGAATAGATTGTAGAGATGTTGCATGCAACGTCTCGGGTTTAGAGAATTTTTCAGATAAACCCATTATAAGTGTCAAAGGCGTTCTAAACTCGTGCGAAATATTGGTAAAAAACTGTAATTGTGTTTGGTGAATTTCTTCCTTCTTCTGTTCTTCCATTTTTTGCAATTCTAAATTGCGTTTAAACAGAATTAAAAATCCAGCAGCAGAAACCACACTCAAAAAAGCGAGGGTTAGAAACCACCACGTTTGCCAAAAAGGTGGTGTAATAAGTATATGTATGGTGCAACCGTTTTCGTTCCATAAGCCGTCATTGTTCGATGCTTTTATGCGCAGCGTGTATGTGCCCGGGCTAACATGTGTAAAAGTTGCTTTATTATCGTTTCCGATATAAATCCAATCTTTGTTCCAGTTTTCTAATTTGTAAGCATATTGGTTGTTCTCAGAGGCAGTATAATTTAAAGCAGCAAAGCTGAAACTAAAGGTTGATTGCGTATAATCAAGGAATAATGAAGGAATGAAGGAATGAAGGAATGAAGAATCTATTTTTTCATTTTTCATTCCTTCATTCCTTAATTCCTTCATTAATTCGCTCTTTTTTCCATCAATTTCAAAATCGGTTATATAAACAGGAGGAATATAATCGTTGGTGTTGATACGGTTTGGGTAAAAAATATTGAAACCATTCACGCCGCCAAAATAAATTTCGCCTTTTTTAGTTTTTAAAAAAGCATTGGCTTCAAATTCTTGTCCTTGCAAACCGTCAGCCGTGTTATACCTTCTAACATCATGCGTCTGGGGATTAAATTGTATAATGCCTTGCGAAGTAGAGAGCCACAAATTGCCTGCACTATCTTCAACGATACCTTTTATGAAGTCAGCTTTGAGCTGTGAGCTGTGAGCTGTGAGCCGTGAGTTATTCTGAGAAGGCTCAAAGCTCAAAGCTATTAGCTCAAAGCTATTTTTAGCCGTATCAAATAAATACAAACCCTTCTGTCCAACCCATAATCGCCCTTTACTATCAGAAAAAATGACGCGTATATCTGGCTTTTTCTCTTCATTATCGAAATAATGTGTAAAAATACCTGTAGGGGCGTATTGCGATTCGCCCTTACTCAAACAATTGAGTCCGCCATCATCCGTTCCAATCCATAAATTCTGGGAGGCATCTTCATTGAGTGATACAATATTATTTCCCTTAAGAATTGAATTGTTTTTTCCTTGCAAAACACGATTAAAAGCTTTGCTTTCCCGATCAAATAAATTCAAGCCACCGTAATAGGTTGCAATCCACAGGTTTTTTTGCTTGTCTTCATAGATTTTTTGGATGAAACTTGTTTGAGGTGTGAGCGGTAAGTTGTCAGTGGTGCGCTTTTTTTGACCACTCACCACTGATAACTCACCACTCATGTGATACCGCGTAAAATTATCGCTGCCTCTATTATACAAACACAAACCACCACCCCAAGTTCCGACCCAAATATTGCCTTCACTGTCTTCTGTAATGTCTAAAACTTCGTTCGAGCCAATAGTATTGGGGTTCAAAGCATTGTACTTATAATGCTTGAAAGTATTTTTGAGCGGATCAAACAAATTCAATCCTCCCCCATCAGTGCCAATCCAAATTTTACCAAATTTATCTTCACAGAAAGCTTTTACATCGTTATAACTCAAACTATTTTCACTCGATGATTGCCTATACAGGGCGAATTTTTCAGTTTTGGGCATATATAAATTAATACCACCCCGATGCGTGCCAACCCAAATGTTTCCTTGATTATCTTCAAAAAGTGCCGACACAGTGCGTTGAGAAATACTGAATGGATCTTCGGGCGTATTTTGATAATTATAAAATTTTCCCGTTTTTGTATCGAATAAATCTAACCCACCATTAATAGTTCCTGTCCAGATTGTGCCATTTTTTGTAACTAAAATACTGCGCACCAAATTACTACTGATAGAGTTTTGTATAGTAGAGTTGTGCACATAAGGTTTGAACGTTTTCAATAAAGGATTGTAAAGAATTATACCACCTTCACTTGCACCAATGAGAAGATTTCCGTTTTTATCTTCATTGAAGGTTTTAATTGGTATAGGCAATAAAACTTGTTCAAACGTATTAGTCGTTTTATTGAACGACTGAACACCTGACTCTGTTCCAACCCAAATATTTTGCTGCTTGTCTTGAAAAATAGTATTGATATCGTTACTCACCAAACCATTGCTTGGGAAGGAATTCGATTTAATCGCCATAAAACTTTCCAACTTTTTATCAAAAACATTGATTCCACCGCCCACAGTTCCTATCCATAATTGTAAAGACGTTGCATCCAACGTCTCTATGTCGCAAATGCTTGAAATGTGGTTACTACTTATGCTTTTCGGATTTTGAGGATTGTGTTTATAGGATGTAAATGTATTTGTCATTTGGTCAAATTTATCTAAGCCATTTAAAGTGCCAATCCAAAGCATTTTGTTTTTATCCTCATAAATACAGGTGATATAACTATCGCTGATACTATTTTTATCGTTAGGGTCATTTTTAAAAACAAGCATTTGTTTGCCATCATATCGGTTCAAACCATCGCGCGTTCCAATCCATATAAAGCCTCGACTATCTTGATAAATTGTTTCAATGGTTGAATTCGAAAGCCCTGCTTCGCTATTAATGTGTTTAAATTTTATTTTCGGTGCTTGTGCTAATGTAATTGTTGGGTAAAGAAACAATAATAGCATGGCAAACAAAAATGAAGTATTAACCCAACCTTTAGGATATGGTAAATTTTTCAGACCAAATTGAGCTTTCGCGCTACTTTTTGCAATTTGCTTTTTCATTCTACTTCATGCAATCCTGTAAATCTTGGTCAAATTTAGTGCTAATATACTAAACATTAGTTCTAAAAGACA
Source organism: Saprospiraceae bacterium (assembly GCA_043781915.1). Classification (GTDB taxonomy): domain Bacteria; phylum Bacteroidota; class Bacteroidia; order Chitinophagales; family Saprospiraceae; genus JAAFJT01. The sequence continues at coordinate 4,798 of JAYWBA010000110.1, read as the reverse complement.
ATTAGGCTAACATTTGACCGATTGAACTAAAATTTTGATTGCAAGGATAAATAACATTCCAAATAACTATTTATATTTGAGTGTTTTTTAAAAATACTTAGCAACTAAACTATTCAAAAATGGATGTATCGAAAAAATTACATGTACAGGCGTTGCATGCAACGTCTCTCCAGCGAATGTGCAGTCTTATAACTGCTTTTCTTATTTTCTCCACCGTTGCCTACGCGCAACAAAAAATTATTAGTGGCCATATAGTTGACGAGTTTAACGAACCATTGCCAGGTGCAACTGTTGCATTAAAGAATAGTTCATCGGGTACAATTACGAATGACAAAGGTGATTATAGCATCAATGCTTCCGTTGGCGATGTGCTGGTTGTATCTTTTGTCGGTAATCAAACTTTGGAATCGAAAGTAGGTGAATCTAACACGATTGATTTCACCATGAAATCAACTTCTTCTGATTTGAACCAAGTTGTTGTTGTGGCTTATGGTACAGCGCGCAAAAAAGATTTAACAGGTTCTGTAGCGACTGTTTCTGAAAAAGATTTTCAGAAAGGGCAAATTTCTACTATCGACCAATTATTCACGGGCAAAGTAGCGGGTGTGCAAATAACACCGGGTACGGGTGCGCCAGGTTCAAGTGGACGTATTAGAATTAGAGGAGGTAGCTCACTCAATGCGAGCAACTCACCATTAATTGTTATTGATGGTGTCCCTATCGATAATATTGATAATAGTATCTCTGGTGTTTCGAATCCCTTATCGTTCATTAATCCGAGCGATATTGAGAGCATGACGGTATTGAAAGATGCCTCGGCAGCAGCCATTTATGGTTCGCGCGCAGCGAACGGCGTTATTTTAGTTACAACTAAAAAAGGACTTTCGAGCCAATTAAAAATTGGCTTTTCAACACTCACTTCTGTAGCTGTTAAAACTGGAACGGTAGATGTTTTGAACGGCGATGAGTTTAGAAGTTTGGTCAATAATTATACAGGCACTATTGCATCGCCTGCCGACCGTAAATTGGTAGGTACTGCTAATACCAATTGGCAAGAGTTGATTTATCGTCAAGCAGTCACTACCGATAATAATATTAATTTGAGTGGCGGTGTTAAAGGTTTACCGTATCGTTTGTCGTTGGGTTATTTAAACCAAAACGGAATTCTTTTGCGCGATAATTTGCAACGCACATCGGTAGGATTAAATTTATCACCTACTTTCCTCGACGATCATTTATCTGTTCGGTTAAATTCAAAATTTGCACGTACAAATAGCTTTTTTGCTAATCAAGCGGCTGTGGGTGCTGCGGTGTATTACGACCCTACACAAGTTCCTAATTCAGGCAAAGATGCATGGGGTGGTTATACTGAATGGCTCAATGGTACACAACCTAACTTGAACGCACCGCGCAATCCGTTAGGACTGTTGAATCAACGCGAAGATAACGGACAATCAGATCGCATTATTGGCAATGTACAAGTTGATTATAAATTTCATTTCTTGCCTGAACTCAGAGCTAATTTGAATGTGGGTTTGGATAGAAGCAACGGTAGCGGTACTGTTTTTGTGCCTGCAACGGCTGCTTCGCAGTTTAGTCGTGGCGGTACAAATAATCAGTACCAACAAACTAAGACGAACAAGCTTTTAGAATTTTACGGTAACTATGCCAAAGATTTGACGGCTATTAAAAGTCATTTAGATTTAGTAGCAGGTTATTCATATCAAGATTGGAAAAGAGAAGATGCTGCATTTCCAGATTTGACGGCTGATGGCACGGTATTTAAACCTGCGGGTGTGCCAGGTTTTACACAAAATACGCTTGTTTCGTTCTATGGTCGTTTGAATTATAATTTCGACAGTAAATATCTTTTAACTTTCACGATGCGTCGCGATGGTTCTTCGCGATTTAGTCCAGATAATCGCTGGGGTAATTTCCCGTCGGCTGCTATAGCTTGGCGTTTGAAAGATGAAGATTTTTTGAAAGACAGTAAAGTTATTTCAGATTTCAAAGTACGTGTGGGCTGGGGTATTACGGGTCAACAAGATGGTATTTCCGATTATGGTTATCAACCTAATTATTTCTACGGCGATAGTGCCGCGCAGTATCAATTCGGCAATCGCTTTCTACCCGTTTTACGTCCACAAGGCTACGATGCTAATTTGAAATGGGAAGAAACAGAGACTAAAAACTTGGGTATCGATTTGGGTTTCTTGAATAATAGATTAAACATTAGCTTCGATTATTTCAAGAAAAACACGAAAGATTTATTGGCTATCGTACCCGTTGCTGCTGGAACGAACTTCACGAATAATCTATTGACGAATGTGGGTTCTATTCAAAATCAAGGTCTTGAACTAACTGTAAGTTCTAATATCATCAGCAGAAAAGATTTTTCGGTGGATATAAGTTTTAACGCTACTTATCTCATTCAGAACGAAATTACAAAACTACAGTTGGTGAATGACCCGAATTATTTGGGTGCTGATGTCGGCGGTACAGGTTTTAATACGGTTCAGAAACACACTGTTGGTTACAGACCATATACTTTCTTTGTTTACAGCCAAGTCTATAACACCAGCGGCAAACCGATTGAAGGTTTCTATGCCGATGGCAATGGCAATGGAACAATAGGTGAAACGGATAAAAAATGGTACAAAAATCCAGAACCCAATGCGTTTTTAGGTTTTTCTGCTAATATCACTTACATGAAATTCAGTTTGGGTTTTGTATTGCGGTCTAATCTGGGCAACTACATATATAATGGCGTTAAAGCAGGTTCTGGTATTTACCAGAATGTATTCCCTAATCAAGGTTATTTGAGCAATGCGCACCGCGATATTTTGAACACGGGTTTCGACAATCGTCAGACTTGGTCAGATTATTACCTCGAAAATGCGTCCTTCCTCAAAATGGATAATTTGAATATTGCGTACAATCTCGGCACAAAACTGAATATTCACTTGAACGCGGGTATTCAGAATGTATTTGTTATTACAAAATACACAGGTCTTGACCCTGAAGTTGCAGGTGGTATAGATAATGCGATTTATCCGAGACCGCGTGTGTTTTCGTTGGGTGGAAATATCAATTTTTAGTTGATAGTTGACAGTTGATAGTTGATAGTACTTCGCAGACGAACAACTATCAACGATCAACTGTCAACTAAATTCATTATCTAATAATATTATTATCATGAAAAAAAGAAATAATTTTTTACGAATTTTAAGTGTAACGCTACTATTCACCGCTTGTACAAAAAACTTAGATCGCACACCATTATATGGTTTAACAGACGATAAAGTCTATGCCAACGAAGCAGGTTATGCAAGCTCATTGGCTAAAGTTTATGGTGGCTTGGCACTCACAGGCAATACGGGTCCTGACGGCAGTGGTGATTTAGGCGGCATTGACGAAGGGTTTTCTTCTTATTTGCGTAATTATTTTAATCTTCAAGAGCTTTCAACGGATGAAGCTGTTATAGGTTGGAACGACCAAACCATCAAGAATTTCCACACCATGAGTTGGACACCTACAGATAATTTTTTGCGCGCTATGTACAGTCGCTTATTTTATCAAATCACTTTAGCCAATTCGTTTATTGCGCAATCGAGCGATGCTAAAGTTTCTGCACGCGGTATAACGGGTACTGATGCCGATAAAGTTAAACTTTATCGCCTCGAAGCGCGATTTTTACGCGCATTCAGTTATTGGCATGCACTCGATTTATTCGGAAACGTGACGTTCGTAACAGAAAACGATCCGATTGGTGCATTTACACCGCCACAAAAATCGCGCGCAGATTTGTTCGCGTATCTTGAAAAAGAGCTTTTAGATATAGAAACTACACTACCTGCACCGCGCCAAAATGAATATGCGCGCGTTGATAAAGCAGCGGTTTGGATGCTTTTAGCTAATTTATATCTCAATGCACAAGTCTATACTGGAACGGCTAAAAATACAGAAGCTGTAACTTGGAGTAAAAAAGTAATTGATACAGGTGGTTATACTTTAGAACCCAACTACCGCAATTTGTTCATGGCGGATAATAATCTTTCTAAAGAACTTATTTTTGTAGCAGAATTTGACGGTATTCGCACGCGCACTTGGGGCGGAACGACGTATTTAGTGCACGGACCTATTGGCGGTGATATGGCACCCGCTGATTATGGTGTAGATAATGCTTGGGGTGGTTTGCGTACTACTAAAGCGTTGGTCAGTAAATTTGCAGATCCTTCAGGTGCAACTGATAAACGCGCTAATTTTCAATCGGCGGGACAGACTTTAGAAATTCAAGACATTGGTAATTTCAGAGATGGTTATGGCGTTAAAAAATGGTCGAATAAAACATCTAAAGGAGCTAATGGGTCTAATTTAACTTGGACGGATACGGATTATCCTGTTTTCCGTTTGGCAGAGGCGTATATGATTGCTGCCGAAGCCATTCTAAGAGGTGGTGCAGGTGGTACAAACGCTGATGCTTTGACGTATGTAAATCTCATTCGCCGCCGCGCGTATGGCAATAACAACAACGATCTCACTACGCTCAATCTTCAAAACATAATTGACGAACGCGCCCGTGAATTTTATTGGGAAGCCAAGCGCAGAACCGACCTTATTCGCTTCAATCAGTTCACTACTGCCGATTATCTCTGGCCCTTTAAAGGCAATGTGCCAACAGGTAAAGCAGTGGAAAGTTTCAGAAATTTGTATCCGATACCGACACCTGAAATTAATACCAACCCGAATTTGGTTCAAAATGCAGGGTATAATTAGTTGATAGTTGTTAGTTGATAGT
>JAYWBA010000109.1:0-15737 GCA_043781915.1 Saprospiraceae bacterium | reverse complement strand
CGGGTGAAGGTGTAAAACAAATGATTAAATGGTTTGAGGAAGGTCGAATTGGCACCGTTCATACCGTAAATATTTGGACGAATAGACCTGTTTGGCCTCAAGGCATTCCTGTACCAACAGCAAAATTTGAAACGCCGGCGCACATCAATTGGGATTTATGGCTCGGACCGGCATCTAAGGTCGATTATTCACCCGCTTATCATCCATTCAAATGGCGCGGTTGGTGGAATTTTGGTACAGGCGCATTAGGCGATATGGGTTGTCATTTAGTCGATCCGCCTTATCGTGTTTTGGGTTTGGGCTATCCGACAGAAGTGGAATGTAGTGTTGGCGCTGTTTTCTTAAAAGACTGGTCACCTGAATATTTACCTGAAGGTTGCCCACCATCATCAAGTGTTCAATTAAAATTTCCGAAATCGAAAAAAAATAACAGTCCGGTTACTTTTAACTGGACTGACGGTGGTATTCGCCCTTTTCATCCCGATTTAATTCCATCTGATGTTATGATGGGCGATGAGGATGGATCGAATGGTGTAGTTATGATTGGCACAAAAGGTATAATGACCTGCGGAACGTACGGCGCTGTTCCAAAACTTTATTTTAAAAATCAAATCATTAAAACTGAATTATTACCTGCCAATGGTGGGTTGCCCGAAAATGGTCACCAAGCAACTTGGGTTGAAGCTTGCAAAGCGGGATTTAACAGTCCGCAACATAAGGCACTCACTTCTTCTTTCGATTTTTCTGGTCCGTTAACTGAAGCTATTTTGATGGGTAATTTGGCAATTCGCAGTTATGGCTTACGCAATGAAAGAGCAGATAAAAAAGGATTCGATTTTATTGGCAGAAAAAAATTGTTGTGGGATGGACCAAGTATGCAAATAACCAATTTAGCAGAAGCCAACCAGTTTGTTAAACGCGAGTATAGAACGGGATGGTGAATTAAAAAATGAAGGAATGAAAGAATTAAGGAATTAATTTTACATTTTAATTTTAATTTCTTAATTCTTTCATTTTTAATTGTTTAGCTAAAGCTAAATTACACTACAATGGAAACGCGGATTTTGGCGGATTTAACACGGATTTTATGAACCTAATTTTTTTTATCAAAATCTGCGATGAATCCGCCAAAATCTGCGAAAATCCGCGTTTCCATTGATAAACAATTCAGCTTTCGCTGAATAATTACCATTTCCTAATTCCTTCATTTTTGAAAAGTCACGAATTCAAAACTCCGCGAACAGCGCATATTTATACGCACAACGAACCGAGCGACAAAACGAGGTACATCTGGTTTGTAGCGCACGGTTATGGGCAATTAGCAAGTTCGATTATTCGCAAACTCACTCACCTCGATGAACAACATTATGTTGTTTCCGTTGAAGGGTTGAGTCGATTTTATTTTAATTTTGAAAAAGGGTTCGTCGGCGCATCTTGGATGACCAAGAATGATAGACTATCTGAAATTGATGATTACACACACTACCTCGATAATGTTTACGCGCAATTTGTAGCGGCTCATCTTAATGAAAAAACGAAAATTATATTTTTAGGGTTTTCACAAGGCGGCATTTGTATCGCGCGATGGATGTCGATTTCCAAACCGCGCTGCGACCATTTTATTTCGTGGGGTTCTGCCCTACCCGATGATGTGGATTACAACAACCCAGAAATTACCGCGTATTTCAAATCGTTTAAAACAAGTTTTATTTGTGGCTCACACGATGAGTTTTTCTACGAAGAGCGCAGGAACAAATACAAAGATTTTTTAGCGAAATTGCCTTTTGAAGTAGAGCAAATCAGTTTTGAAGGTAAGCACGAAATTTTAGTGCCAGTTTTGGATGCCTATTTTGAAAAGAATATTCGATAAAAAATAGGGCGACCGCAAGGGTACGCCCCTACATTAGCCAATAAAATTATTTTATTTCAAAATGGCGTTTTAATTTGAAATCAAAACACGAAATGATGTAGGGGCGCACCCTTGCGGTCGCCCTTTAAAAAGCAACGTAATTACAAACTAACCATCGAAATTTTAAGGCTATTCTTTTTATTTTCTTCTTTCACTTCGTTTGCAATAAGCAATTGATTACCCAAAATCAATCCAGTAGAATTGGTTGCATTCGTTGAACCTTCAACAGAAACATTTTCAGACACTTTGTCGTCCTTAATTTTTCTAAAAACGAGTTGTTTTTTATCAGAACCTGACGCGTTTTGTTCCCACATCATAACTGCCATATTTTGAGAAGACATCAGGCTCGGATTTTTAACCGATTCATCACTCAATACTAAAAGTTTTTTGCCTTCTTGTGTCGCTAATTTAACACCCGATTCTTTTTCAGCACCCGAATACCACGCTATCAATGCGCTTTTTCCATACACACTCGAAATAGCGCCATTGTGCGGGCAACCTTCAATTTTCCAACCATCATTATAAATAATTTGTGGTTTAGAGAAAGTCAATCCATTATCTGTTGATGTCAGGCGTGCGAAATCGCGAATATCATCATTATTATCTCTGTAATAAACATTCAATGCACCTTGCGCATCGATCAACATATTGATATTGCAACAATCGCAAACCACAGGGTCAATCACGCGCTCCCGTTGAAACACACCATTTTTAGTGATAACCATGCGCAAATTACGCTCTTCTTGTTTTGTACTGTTCGCCACATCTTTCAAATACGCCACTGCTACTTCATCATTCGGCAAAACAACCGCATCGAAAAAACCACGCACGATTCCTTTTGTTGGGTCTGAATCGACAGATTGCGGTTTTGTCCAAGTATCGCCACCATCTTTCGATTCACAATAAACAATATCCGATGAACGACCACCGCGACCGTGACCACCACCTTGTTGATTTCCCGCAGGTGCATCTGCACGATTTGAAAACACAGCCACCAAACTGCCATCCTTTTTTGTCAAAACCTTGGCGCGCATCAATCGGCTATTACTAACGCCATTACCTGCATAAATCACTTTTTTATCTGAAAACATATTGCCTTTATCTTTCGAAACAGAAAAACAAAATGACGTTATGCCTTGCAAATTCTTTTCCGTCCAAGAAAGTAACACCTCCCCTTTTGACGTTGTCGCGAGCAAGGGCATTGAATAAGCTTTAGTGGAATCGGTTTGAAAAGCAATGGGTGTTGCAGAAATAGATTTAAATGCGTTGGCATTAAAATTACTCTGCCACGTATTCAAACCAGAATTTGTTGTCGCATAACACATCGGCATATCCGATTCCAAATGAGCTTTCGTCGCTTCTTTTGGACCAAAAAATGTAAAAATGCTGAACAATACAGCATTGAAGAAGATAATGAGCTTTGTCATTGGATATTTTTTTAAAATGATGTTGCAAAAATAATCGAATCGAAAATTAATTTTTGTGGAAATCGATTTTTCAGGGGATTGTGTAGATGAAAAGAGGATTGCGAAGGTTGTCTGAATCGCGAATGACGCGGATTAAAGGAATTTTGACAGATAAGACAAAAACGAGACAAGCCTCTTCTGTCATTTTCTGCGCAATCTGTGTAATCCGTGATTCAGACAACCACCGCGCACGCTTCGCCATTGAGAGGGCTGGCTATATTTGCTCACTGGATTGTTGAATGACACCAACTGAACTGGCGGGACGACACAAAGCCAAACGAAAACCGAAAGTGCTGAGCTCGTCTTCGGGCGAATAGAAGTGCCGAGAAGTAGCGCGGGTGAGCTGTGCATCGCTGTGCCAACTGCCGCCGCGCACCATGTGGCGATTACCTCGCGAATAATCAATCCAAGCTTTGCCGTTAATGGGAGGGTTATTATTATAATCGAAATGCCAATCATCTTCGCAACATTCCCAAACATTACCACCCATATCGTACCATCCCAATAAATTCGGCGATTTCAATCCCACAAGTTTTGTTTCTTGGTGACTATTTCCATCAAACCAACCTACTTCGTTTAATTTATTACTGCCCGCGTATTTGAAATTGTATTTCTCCCAATGTTTGCCGCCTAGCGCTGCGTATTCCCATTGTGCTTCAGTGGGTAAACCAAATTTAAAGCCTTCTGGTGTTGGGTTTTCTAATAGCTTATCCAAAGCGGGTAAAAATTTATTTTTTATTTTTCCCACGATACTTGCTCAACAGGTCGGTTATCGCCAACAAAATAAGAGGGATTATCTCCCTGCATCACTGCTTTCCAAACGGCTTATGTTACAAGGTATTCACCTATATAGTATTTGCTCAACTTAACGTCGTGAATATCAGTTTCACCGAAGTCAACGTAGCCGTCTTTGCTACCCATTTTAAATGTGCCGCTTTCAATGGCAATCATATTGAAAGAGATGTTAGTGCCTTTGAGTTTTTGTGTGTGTTTTTCGACCAAGATTAAACGGATTTAAGGATTTGCAGGATTTTAATATTGAAATTGCGGATAAAGATAATTGTTGTATGTATAAAATATTTTTATTGAAAACAAAAAGATTGTAGTCCATAAAAAGCTCATTTTAATTTTTTTCGCCTATAATTTTTTTTAAGTAAAAATGCGTTAACTTTGTTAAAATGATTGAAAATTTATGAACTGGAAAAATCATATCAAAGTTGACCCAGACATTATGTTTGGGAAACCTGTAATACGCGGTACGAGAGTACCTGTTGATCTCGTATTGAGTAAATTAGCAGGAGGTAAAACCATTGAACAATTATTAAAATCCTATCCACATCTAACCGCTGACGATATTTCTGCTTGTTTATATTATGCAGCAGAAAGCGTAAACAGTATTGTCGTGTATGAAGTCGCCTAATTTATTAGTCATTGATGAATGTGTGGATTATGGAAATTATTAGTCTGCTCAAACTCAATAATATTCCGCTCATTTCTATTGCCGAACGTTATCAAGGGATTAAAGACATTGAGGTTCTCGAAATCACAGTGGAAAATAAAGCATTTCTTTTAACAGAAGACAAAGATTTTGGTGAATTAATTTTCCGCTTAGGGCATACACATTATGGCGTTCTTCTCATCAGATTTCCAAACAATTATGACCAAGATTTAAAAGCACTTAAAGTTATAAAGGTTGTTTTAGAAAAATTTGAAGAAATTGAAAATTGCTTCTCTGTTTTGGATGAAAATAAATTGCGTGTGAAGAAATAATTTTAAACAATTATCTTCGTCATCTCAACCGCAATTTGGTTGCGCATTTCTTTGAGGCGCATATCCATTTTGAGGAGTTGCATTTGCGCTGCGCTGTCGGTTAAACTAACGGCGGCTAATTTTTCTTGGTTGGCGCGAATGAGATTATCGAGGTATTTAATTTTGAAATGTTTGACCAAATGAATCGCTTCGGTGACAAAGTTTTTTTCTGGGTCGGGTTGTGTTTCTAATGGGCGATGTAATTTTTTGTCCCAATTTTCAGAATAAGAAAAAGGTGAACTCATCACATCGGCGGCGAAATTGCGAATGGCTTCATCGGGATGAGACAGGAAATAATGCGGCGTGAGTAAAACATCGTTTTGAGGTGCGGTGGTGGCTTCGGCGAATATTTTGCGCGTAAAATAGTTTGTAAATCCACCCGATACATCGCTGAGGTTTTCAACTAAAAACTGTGCGACAGTCAGTTTGGCTTCAGTGTCGTAATGTTCTGCACCTGAATTGACAATTAAAGCTGCAATGGCGCGTTCGAGATGCGAAAAATCGTTTTTGGATGTGTCGAGTGCTTCTTTTTTTTGTGCTTCAATAACGCTGTCGTCGGGTGCTGCAACCTCAGCAGATTGTGAATCGGACGGTGCGCTTTGCGCTTCATGGCGTTCTTGTAGTTTTTTGCGAATAATTTTACTCATTTCTGCTACAATAATGCTTTCATCGAATTTGAAAAAGGCAGCGCAGGTTTTAATATAATTCTGCCGCTTAATCGTATCCGATATTTTGGCAATACTCGCAATCACTTCTTTCATCACTTTCGATTGACCGATCGGGTCGTTCGCTGTTTCTTTTTGTAAAAGTTCAGCTTTAAAAATGATGAAATCGCGCGCATTGTCTTTTAAATATTGCGTTACCACTTCGCCGCCTTGCGTATTAATAAAACTATCGGGGTCTTCTTTTTCAGGCAAAAGCACCAGGCGCACGTTCATATCTTCCTCTAAAGCCAAATCCAATCCGCGCAATGCGGCTTTTATGCCCGCGCTATCGCTATCGTAAACAATGGTAACGTTGGGTGTAAAGCGTTTGATGAGGCGCAATTGCTCAACCGTCAAAGCCGTACCACTCGAAGCGACGACATTTTTAATGCCGCCTTGATGCAACGAAATCACATCGGTATTGCCTTCCACCAAATAACATAAATCGGCTTTTTGTATAGCTTGGCGCGATTGATACAAACCATACAACGCTTTGCTTTTGCTATATACTTCTGTTTCAGGCGAATTGATATACTTCGGTGCCTTCGGATCGGACATCATAATCCGACCGGTAAAAGCTATCGGTTTTCCAGATACGTTGTAAATGGGAAAAATGACACGGTCGCGAAAAAAATCGTTGTAATGATTGTCGTAACCCAGTTTTGCCAGACCAACTTGCTGCAATAAATCTACTGAATATCCTTCACTTTGGAGTTGTTTCGTCAGCACATCTCTATCCGGAGGTGCATAACCCAGACCAAATGCGCGTATGGTTTCGTCGGAAAATTTACGTTTTTCAAAATAAGAATAACCAACGCTCAAACCTCTATCGGTTTCTAATAATTGTTCTTGAAAAAACTTTTGAGCGCGCATGTTAATTATATTGAGCGCATCAACGCGGTTTTTTTCTTCCAGATTTTCAGGCGTCATCGCCGTCTCTTCAATCTCGATATTGTATTTCTTGGCTAAATATCGCAACGCTTCACCATAACCTATACCTTCAATTTCTTTGATAAACGCGATGCTATCTCCACCTTTGCCACAACCAAAACACTTAAAAATATTTTTTGCGGGCGCCACCATGAATGATCCCGATTTCTCACTATGGAATGGACACAAACCTTTATACCCCGAACCTGAACGTTTTAAATTCACAAATTCGCCGACGACTTCTTCTATGCGGACGGCATCGATGATGCGTTGTACGGAACTGGGAGTTATCATAGTTAATAGTTGACGGTTGACAGTTGGCAGTTGACAGTTTGTGGCACAATCTACGACTGTCAACTGTCAACTGTCAACTATATTAGGCAAAATAATAAACGGCTACAGCAACAGCAAGTATTAATACAATAATCACTCTTGCTGAGAATAACAATTGTTGGCGATGAATGTTGAAAAGTTCTTCCATGCAATTATGCCAATCCAATTCCCTGTTCAAAACTAACTCTTCACTCGCATAAACGGTATATCGAGGTTTGCCTTTGCGCGTTTGGTCGCCATTTTTAGCTAAAATAAAAAAATCGTCGTTTAAAAATTGCAAATCGAATAACTGACTTTTACCGCCGTAATCTGTCACCAAGGCATTGCTATCGGGCAAAATCCACCAAGAGCCTTTTGTTATATCGCCATCAATGACAACCAAATATTCTTTAGCGGGCATAAAAACATGCAGCACCGTTTCTAAATGTCTGTCATCATCGCGCACTTCAATCCAACGTTTGCTCAAATAGAATTCTTCTTCAACTAAATCCTCGCTATCTTTTTGTATAAAAGGCAGAATATAATCGAGTTTAGCATCGAGTGAATTTAAATCAGGAGGTAAATTCCATTCAAAAACCGCAAGTAATCTTTCTAAATATTTCTGAAGCACGGTGTTAGATTTATTCTTAGCGTAAAAATAACTCTAATTCATAGAATTTAATTAAATTTTATGAATTTCTTACAAAACCTCAGTACTATACTTTAAAAACAAGTGTCATTATAGCCCACCGCACTTCGAGACTATAATGACACTTGTTTCTTATTTTTTAATTTAACGGTTCTGATTTAACTGCGTTTTAAGTCTTTGATTGTCGCTAATGCGCTGCTTTAGAATATTGATATAATCCTTTGCCTCCGAAACACCGTAATCTCCGTAAGCTTTATTGGCAAAGTCTAAAGCTGTTTCAAGTTTACCGAGTGCTTCGTTAGCCAATGCCAAATTATAAGTTGCTTTTCCTGCCGATTTTTTATCAGCTGTTTGATTTGCAATCGAATTCCAGATTTCTTCAGCTTTTAACCATTGCGCTGATTCTACATAACGCTGAGCTTGTTTCATCGGTTCTTTAAATGCGCCTTCTCCCGAATTAAAATAGTCGCGATGAACGGTTAACCACGTCGGAGCGATACGTTTTCCGTATTCTGTACCTGCTTGAAGTGCTAAATCTTCAATGCAAGATGTTGAAGATTTTAAATTACTGCGAGCACTACTTTCGGAAGCACCTTTGCCAGAATGAGAAGCATTTTTAGCAATGACATATTCATCGAGAATTAAACGATTTTTCGGATCGTATAAACGCCAGCCAAAACGCAAATTCATAGTGCGATTAGCTGTGAATTCAATGCGTTTAACCTCTTTACCGTCTTTTTTCTCAGTTACTTCTCCTTTCGACATGCTAATATCGTTACGTGGCTCAAACATTTCAATAGCTGCAACTGCATCAGAATTATAATCTTGACAAATACGTTCTATATCTCGCCAATCGAGCGGCGCAAGCATGCTCGTTCCTGTTTCGCTACCATTCAATTCTACGGCAGTAGATTTAACTGCAAAACGCGGTGTTTGACTCAGCGTTGTCGTTAAACCTTGAACGGCTTTTACGCGCCCATTTTTGTCTTGAAACAAATCGTTGTCGTTTAATAAATTCAGCGCAGCACTTGCCCAACCACTCGATGGTTTTGATCTATCAATAACGGCGATTGTATTGATGTGGTCGGGAATTGCCATTTGTGCGGGCTGTAAAACTTGAATACCTACTGAAGGCGAACAGGCCGAAAGATAGACGAACCCTGCAAATAACACGAGGGTAAAAAAATGGTTTTTTGCCTTGAACATTGAAGTTGATTTGAAATTTAACTAAATATTAAACAAAATTATATCATTGAGTTTAGATTGTTTAAGTTTGTAGGGAAATTTTAAGTAGAAAACTCTTTTTAGATTTGTTTTCAAAACATTCTAATGATTATCTTTACAAAATTAAATTTACTTTATGAAACTTACTTCTATTTTATTTATTCTGTTTTTTGTTTCGGCGAATTCATTTGCACAAGCGAATGATAGCTTGAAATCGCAATTTTTGAAAGATTGGCAACGGGCAAAGGATTACACTAAATCGTATTTAGACGTTACACCTGCTGAAAAATTCGGTATGCGACCTAACGACAGTATCAGAAGTTTTGCTGAGCAAATGCTACATTTGGCGCAAGGCAACGTAAACCTCATTTCAACAGCAACGGGTAAAGACAAAATTTTTGGTACCCGAAATCTGGAAAAAGAAAAAACGACTCAAACAAAAGATTCTGTTACTTACTTTGTTTTAGCAAGCTACGATTATGCTATTGAAGCGCTTAAAAACTTTGATGCCACTAAAATGGATTCCGTAGTGAAGCGCGGAACATTAACTGAAACCCGTCGAGCTTTTTTGTTAAAAGCGTTTGAACATCAAACGCACCATCGCGGACAATGCACGATTTACATCAGAATGATGGGCATTAAACCGCCGAACGAAAGACTATTTTAGTTGACAGTTGACAGTTGTCAGTTGACGGTTGTCAGTTGTCAGTTGATAGTTGTCTGAATCGCAGATTACACAGATTAAAGGAATTTTTTCAGATCTGATTTATCAAAAGAGGAGTCTTATCTGTCTTTTTCCGCGCAATCTGCGTAATCCGCGATTCAGACAACTATCAACTATCAACGATCAACGATCAACTAATTTAGCATAGCGATGTTCATCCCAAATTTTACCATTTTTGGTGATGGCTTTTTGACTTATGCCTTCTTTCATAAATCCATTTTTCTCCAGTGCACGCATTGAAGCGGGATTGTATTCGAATACACCTGCTTCAATGCGTTTTAGTTTAAGTGAATTAAAACCGTATTCGACCATAATTTTTATAGCACTTGTCATAATACCTTTTCTCCAAAATGGTTCACCGAGCCAATAACCTATTTCAGCTGTATTTCTATAAATATCCTCTTTGCACTCTAATCCAATAGCACCGCATAAATCGCCGTTAAATTCAATGGCAAATACAGTTATTGGATCTTCATTTTTCTTTAAATTAATAAAAGCTGCGGCATCTTTTTCTGTGCACGGATGTGGAAATCTGTCTCTTACATTATCAAAAATTTTTTTGTTGTTGGCGAGATGAGCAAACGTTGGTATGTCTTCGTCATTGAGTGTACGAAGAGAGACTTTATCTTTGTTGAGTTCAAAACTACTATCCATTACACTTTATTGTACTTGTCTAAAAGCCAATTCGGTTCGGTATTAAATTTTGTAAAATCATCTGTCAATTGGGCTAATACAATTTTAATATTAGGTAAAAATTCTTCGGAAATTGGATTAATTGTATCCATTAATCTTTTTTCAAGATAAACTTTTAAAGTGAAACAAATCGTAGCTTGCCCACACAATATTAAATCATTCAGCATAAGGTTATTTATTTTTTCTTCATCTGAAAACCAGAGTGCGGTATCCATTTTATTGGCATTATCAATGTGAGTTGACAATTCAGTTGAAATGATGTTTTGATGTTTAGGTAGTTCGTAAATTAAATTCGCAACTGTTCTTAAATTCCATTTAATATCGTCGAAGGTCATGTCGTAATGCAATTGACGCAAACGCGCTAAAAAAACAGTTTGGTTTAGTTTTAAAATGGAACTGATACGCACATCAATAAGTTTGTAAAATTCATTGAGACTTATTTTGTTGATGAGGTTAAAATCGCTCAAAAATCTGGGCGCTTTCTGATGTAATGTTTTTTTGAGTAGCGATACTATTTTAATTCTAAGCAAATTAAAAAGTATGACATTAAACGCCGAGAAAGAAAACAATATGCTTGCAAAGAAGATTAACCATTTGCTTGAATCAAAAATCAGTAAGCCAATTGACAAAAGTAAAATAAAAAAAGCTACATAATAATAAGTATTCAAACTGAAGCCCCCTAACCAATTGAGTAAACCATTTTTAGGTTTTTCAGTTTCTACGGTATTGGTTTCTTTTCGAGCAACATCAGAAATAATATAAGTCCCAATAAAATTGTTATTGTCTTTTGTTTTTCTTTTTTCTGCCAACCAAATACTTTCAATACCTTGATTATCAACTATGCCGCCATCTTGAATGTTTATTTTTTTAGGAAGCTCAATTCCAAGTTTAGAATCGGTATTTATAAAATCATCTGGAAAAATAAGCGGCTCAAAACCACCCGGGAAACAACTCGAAGCGGCAATTATATCGCCAAGTCGAAAATTCCTTGCATAATCGGGAGAAACAAAATGCTCAAAATTACCAATTTTTCCTTGGGTCTGAAAGCGAAAAGGTTTTGCATTTTCTAAATCGGTAGCGTTGAACATAAATTCAACCCCTGTTTTTGTAGTATAATCCAATACGCTTCCAAAATTGGAATCATCTAAAAGCTGCTTTTGATATATTTCAGAAACAGCATTAATGAGATTTTTTGATTTGGTTTTATACTGCCAATTATCAGGCGTGTTTAATATTTTAAACGCTTCATCCATTATGATATCTTTTTGCAAGAAATCATATAATTCTTTATAAAACTGTTCAAAAGTTTTTCCTTGTGTGAGGCATGCTGCATATTTAACACCAGTTATTGTGCCGCCAGAAATGGTTGAAATCATTACGACATTCTTTAATAATGAATCATTATTAAATTGTAGTTGATTTAAATAAGATAGTACGCCCAAGTTGTAGGCAGTAGCGCGAAAACCGCCACCAGAAAAAGAGATTGCAAGATTGTTTAGGGGAGACTGCATATTATGATTTTATGCTACAAATATAGCATAAAATTATATTGAAATCACAATTTATGAGGATTAAGATGGTGATTGTTAAAATATTATTTATGAAGACTAAATTGCCACCTTCGTCCCTAAGGTTTAGGGGCGAAGGTGGTGAAAGTATTAGACTACTTTACTAATTCAACTGCCATATTTAAAACTACTTCATCATTCAACTCCACATTATCGCCGTTCAGCGACTCTACTAAATTCAAACTATTGGCAAGGGTTTCAGATTTAATGTAATTTGCAAATTTTTGAACGGCAATTTCAATGGCGACGTTGTTTTGTATGACAATCGTTATGCGATCCGTAATATCAAAATCTTTATCCTTACGCACATTCTGAATGCGATTGACTAAATCGCGCGCAGTACCTTCTGCTATCAAATCATCTGTTAAAGTGACATCAAGCGCAACAGTGACTTCGCCATCATTAGCGACTTGCCAACCTGGAATATCTTCAGACGTAATCAGAAAATCACCTGCATCGAGTGGATATGTTTCGCCGTTAACAACCAAATTGAAAGCGTTTGTTTTTTCAATTTGCTTAATATCGTCTTGCGTTAATGCTTCTATACTCGATTGGGCACCTTTCATATTCCCACCCAGTTTTTTACCGAGTGTTTTGAAGTTCGGTTTAATTTTTTTAACCACTAAACCATCTGTATCCGTTATAAATTCTAAAGCCTTAACGTTCGTTTCAGCCAAAATCAAATCTTGGATGGCGCGTATATCGCTTTCAAATTGAGCATCAACGATAGGTAATAAAGCTCGCACTAAAGGTTGGCGCACACGAATTTTTTCTTTTTTTCTGATGCTCAAAATGAGCGATGAAATACGCTGCGCATATTCCATCCGACGTTCTAAATCAGCATCAATCATATCTGAATTTGTAGCTGTCAAATCTGTTAAATGAACAGATGCGTGACGCAAGGGTGTATTGTTTTCAATAGCTTTTGCCCGAATATTTTCTGTTAAATTTTTATACAACCAATCAGAAAAAAACGGCGCAATGGGAGATGAAAGCTGACCAACAACCATTAAACATTCATACATGGTTTCGTAAGCGGCGCGTTTATCATCGCTCATTTCACCTTTCCAGAAACGACGACGACTTAAACGCACATACCAATTGCTAAAATGCTCATCGACGAATTTTTCTAAAGCGCGTGCCGCAATAGTTGGTTCATAATCGGAGTAAGCAGCCGAAACTTCAATAATAACGTTTTGCAATTTCGATAAAATCCAACGATCTAATTCTGTTCGTGTTCTCCAATCTGATTGATTCATCTCGTTTTGCACGAAACTATCAACGTTGGCGTACATCGCGAAAAAATTATACGTATTATAAAGCGTACCGAAATATTTATTGCGCACCTCCAAAACACCCGCCAAATCAAATTTCAAATTATCCCACGGATTGGCATTGCTCATCATATACCAACGCACTGCATCTGCACCATAAGTTTCAATCGTTGCAAACGGATCAACACCGTTGCCTTTACTCTTCGACATCTTTTGTCCGTTTTTATCCAAAACCAAACCCGTCGAAACCACATTTTTAAACGCCACTTTTCCATACACCATAGCGGCAATAGCATGCAAAGTGTAAAACCAGCCGCGTGTCTGGTCAACGCCTTCAGAAATAAAATCTGCTGGGAAATTTTCTAAGAATTTAGTTTTGTTCTCGAACGGATAATGCCATTGCGCATAAGGCATCGCACCAGAATCGAACCAAACATCAATTAAATCGAGTTCACGACGCATCGGTTTTCCATCCGAACTAACTAAAATAACATCGTCAATGTAAGGGCGATGTAAATCGGGTGGGACAATTTGATTTAAACCAAGCGCTTTATTGGCGGCATCAATTTCTTTTTGTAGGTCTTTAAGAGAACCAATACATTTTTCTTCCTGGTTGGCTTCGTCTTCAGTGCGCCAAATCGGCAAAGGAATTCCCCAATAGCGCGAGCGCGAAAGATTCCAATCTTGCAGATTTTCTAACCATTTTCCAAAACGTCCTTCACCTGTTGCTTTGGGTTTCCAATTGATGGTGTCGTTTAACGCCATCATTTTCTTTTTCGCTTTCGATGCACGTATAAACCATGAATCTAAAGGATAGTACAAAACAGGCTTATCTGTTCGCCAACAATGCGGATAAGTATGCTCATAACGCTGCACGTTAAACGCCAGTCCTTCCGTTTTTAATTTTATAGCAATATCAACATCCACCGATTTGTAATTCGGATCGTCCTTGTAATCTTTCACGTAGCGACCAGAAAATTCGCCGACACCATCAATAAATTTACCTTGTTTATCAACCAAAGTTAACATACCTATACCCGCAGCTTTCGCCACGCGCATATCGTCAGCACCAAAAGCAGGTGAAGTATGTACAACGCCTGTTCCATCGGAAGTTGTAACAAAATCGCCTTCAATCACTCTGAACGCATCACCATCCGTTGGTTGTTTATAAGGCATGAGTTGTTCATATCTTATACCAACTAATTTTTCACCTTTCATTTTCAGCTTTTCACTTTCAATGGTTGGTTGATTTTTCCCACCAAACCATTTACTCACTAATGCTTCTGCTAATATTACACTGACATGTTGTTCGGTGTAAACGTTTTTTGTTTTAATTTTTACGTATTGTATTTTCTTTCCAATAGTTAAAGCCGTATTAGAAGGCAGCGTCCAAGGTGTTGTCGTCCAAGCCAAAATACGCACATCTTCGTTGTCATCATCGAATAAAAATCTGCTCGTCGCGTCGCGCTCGACCTTAAACATACCGACAATGGTTGTGTCAGTAACATCTTTGTAAGTACCAGGCATGTTCAACTCGTGCGAACTCAAACCTGTTCCTGCCGCGGGCGAATACGGTTGGATAGTAAAACCTTTATACAAAAGTTTTTTATCGTACAATTTTTTGAGTAAAGCCCAGACCGATTCAATATAATTATTCTCGTA
This sequence comes from Saprospiraceae bacterium, assembly GCA_043781915.1. Classification (GTDB taxonomy): domain Bacteria; phylum Bacteroidota; class Bacteroidia; order Chitinophagales; family Saprospiraceae; genus JAAFJT01. The sequence continues at coordinate 813 of JAYWBA010000109.1, read as the reverse complement.
AGTAATGTATGGATTTTCTAAATCGACCCAATAACCCATTTTAACGGTAATGTCATCCCAAATGTCTTTGTAGCGCATCACAGTTTCACGACATTTTTTGTTATAATCGTCAATCGAAATTTTCTTGCCAATATCTTCTTTAGTGATACCCAGTTCTTTTTCAACGCTGAGTTCAATCGGCAAACCATGTGTATCCCAACCGCCCTTGCGCTCAACGCGTTTGCCGTTAAGCGTTTGGAATCGACAGAAAATATCTTTGATCGCGCGCGCCATTACGTGGTGAATTCCAGGTAATCCATTCGCTGAAGGTGGACCCTCGTAAAAAACAAAGACGTTATTTTTCGGGCGTTGATCGACCGATTTTTCAAATATTTGCTCTTCTTTCCAGAATTTTAAAATGCTTTTATCAATCTCTGGAAGATTCAGATGCTTAAACTCTGGATACATATTTTCTTATCTTAGTATTCAAATCAAAAAAGTTTGCAAAATTAAGGAAAATTTGTGCAAAAGGAATTAAAAAAATGAATTTTATTCTTTTGTGTTGGTTTTCTAAATTATGAAAAACAGCTAAACGATGTTTTAACATTTATTTCATCAAATACGTTGAAAATGTAGAACAGGGAATAAAATATGAGGCTGGAAAATTTCGCACACACTATCATTCGCATGTTAATTGTCTGAATCGCGGATTACGCGGATTAACGGAGAGAGGCACAATAAAAAAGCCGTTAACGATTTCTCGATAACGGCTTAGTATATTTAGTTGGCAGCGACCTACTCTCCCACCTGTGAAAGGGCAGTACCATTGGCGCA
>JAYWBA010000108.1:0-15741 GCA_043781915.1 Saprospiraceae bacterium | reverse complement strand
AAAAGAATTTTGCTTTGAAAAATAGAAGTCTCATTGACTTTGATTTTAATGGATGAATAATTAGGTGTTTATTGGTTGTAAAGTTAAAAGAAATTTCCATTTAAAAAATAAAAAAGCGACTCAAAATATTGAGTCGCTTTTTTCGTAATTTGAAATTCGTAATTCGTAATTAATTAAACCGCTTCTTGCAATCTAAAATAATGTTTCACATCCACAATTAATTCAGGTTTCTGAATATATTCTTCAAATTCTGATCGGAAGTGGCGAATGGCACTTGCTACGGGCCAAGCCGCAGCATCTCCGAGTGGACAAATTGTTTTGCCCTCTATTTTCGATTGAATATCCCAGAGTAAATCTATATCGCTCATTGAGCCTTTCCCCGCGAGAATTTTGCGCATAATTTTTTCCATCCAACCCGTTCCTTCTCTGCATGGCGAACATTGTCCACAACTCTCATGATGGTAAAAACGCGCGAAAGTAAATAGATTTTTAACAATGCTTGTCGATTCATCCATAACGATAAATCCGCCTGAGCCCAGCATTGAACCAGTCGCGAATCCACCATCAGAAAGACTTTCGTACGTCATTAAACGCGGTTCGCCTTTAGCGGTTTTTAAAATCAAATCTGCCGGTAAAATAGGAACAGATGAACCACCTGCTACAACGGCTTTTAATTTTCTGCCACCTTTTATACCTCCACAATATTCATCAGAATAAATAAATTCTTCGACGGGCACACCCAAATCAATTTCATACACACCAGGTTTATTAATATGCCCTGATGCAGAAATCAATTTTGTTCCAGTTGAACGACCGATTCCAATTTTTGCATATTCTGCGCCACCCATATTAATGATAGGCACTACAGCAGCAATAGTTTCAACATTATTTACAACGGTTGGACGACCCCACAAACCTGCAACTGCAGGAAATGGTGGTTTAATTCTCGGATTTCCCCGTTTGCCTTCCAAACTTTCAAGAAGTGCCGTTTCTTCGCCACAGATATAAGCACCTGCACCGATTTGCATATACAAATCTAAATCGTAACCAGAACCCAAAATATTTTTACCCAAAAAACCCGCAGCGTAAGCTTCTGCAATCGCTTTTTCTAATATTTTATAGACGTAAGCATATTCACCACGAATGTAAATATAAGATGTATTCGCACCCAAAGCAAATGAAGACGTTATCATTCCTTCTATGAGTAGATGTGGGAGTTTTTCCATTAAGTACCTATCCTTGAAAGTACCTGGCTCCGATTCGTCCGCATTGCATACTAAATAACGCGGCACACCTTCAGGTTTTGCTAAAAAAGACCATTTTAATCCGGTCGGAAAACCTGCGCCACCACGACCGCGCAAGCCTGAAGCTTTTACTTCGTTGACAATTGCATCAGTTGTCATCGTTTTAATGGCTTTTTCCGTTGAAGCATAACCACCTTCGCGGCGATAGACTTCGAAGGTTTCTATGCCCGGAACGTTTACTTTATCTAAGAGAAGCTTCTTGCTCATTATATCAATTATATATCCTCGTAGATTTCAAAAACCTACGAGGTTTAATTAAATTATAGTAACTCAAAACCTCGTCCCTACAAGTAGGGACGAGGTTAAAGATATTTTTATATTTCTGACGGTTGCAAATACGCTGAATACACATCTTTATAATCGTGTTTGAATTGATCTATGAGCGCATCCACTTTTTCTAAAGTCAAATTTTCATAGAACTTCTCTCCTACTTGAAACATTGGCGCATAACCGCAAGCACCGAGACATTCCACTGTTTTTAAAGTGAATTGCCCATCTGTCGTCGTTTCACCCGTTCTAATTTGGAGTTTATCCTCAATGTGCTTGATGACATCTTCTGCACCCATCAACCAACAACTGCTCGTTCTGCACACTTCAATCAGGCAGCGACCGCGCGGTTTTAAATTAAACATCGAATAGAATGAAGCGACTTCAAAAACTTCAATGGGCTGAATGTGTAAAAGTGATGCAACATATTCCATAGTCGGCGCACTTAGCCAACCGCCAAATTCATCTTGTGCAAGGTGCAAAAGTGGAATAACAGCCGATTTTATTTTATCGCTCGGATATCGCGCAATAATTTCGTTAGCATGCTTTAATGAGCTTTCCGAAAAAACAATGGGCGTTGTTGTTGTTTCTAATACTGAAATCATAATAATTATTTTGAGCTATGAGCTATGAGCTTTGAGCTATGAGCCTTCTTGTTAATTTAAAAGAAGGCTCATAGCTCAAAGCTCATAGCTCATAGCTGATTAAGCGTCTAACTCTCCTGCAATCACATTCATGCTCGACATCACCAAAATGGCATCAGAAAGCATGCCACCGCGAATCATTTCTGGATATGCTTGATAATAAATAAAACTTGGTCGGCGAATATGAAAACGATACGGCGTTCTACCACCATCGCTGATAATGTAATAACCTAATTCGCCATTGCCACCTTCAACAGCGTGATAAACTTCACCTTTCGGAATATCCGATTCACCCATAACAATCTTAAAATGGTAAATCAAAGCTTCCATTTTAGAATACACGTCTTCTTTTGCTGGATGAAAAAACGCGGGCAGCTCGGCATGAACGGGACCGCTTGGCATTTTATCAACGGCTTGTTGAATTATCCTGAGCGATTGCCACATTTCTTCCATCCGCACCATATAACGATCAAAAGTGTCTCCACTTTTACCAATTGGAATATCAAATTCAAAATCTTCGTAACTACTATATGGCGAATGAACCCGCACGTCATAATCAACACCCGCTGCGCGTAAATTCGGACCAGTAAATCCGTAATTCAAAGCGCGTTCAGCAGAAATTGGACCTGTACCGATTACGCGATCCATAAAAATACGATTTCGTGTAACGAGTGCATCAAATTCTTTTAGTCCAGCTGGAAATTCTTTGATGAAAGCTAATAGTTTACCCCAAGCTTTTTCGTTGAAGTCACGCTCCATACCGCCAATTCTACCGATATTGGTTGTTAAGCGAGAACCACATATTTCTTCAAAAATTTCGTAAATTTTTTCGCGCCATTGAAACAAATGCAGGAAACCTGTCATAGCACCTGTATCGACCGCAATAACAGTATCGCAAACAATGTGATCAGAAATACGCGCTAATTCCATAATAATAACACGCATATATTGCGCGCGTTTCGGAATTTCAGCACCAATAAGTTTTTCAACTGTCATGTGCCAACCCATATTATTAATTGGCGACGAGCAATAATTTAATCTATCAGTAAGAGTTGGAATTTGGTAATAAGGTCTGCGTTCGCCCAATTTTTCGAAAGCGCGGTGAATATAACCCACAGTTTGTTCTGCATCCAAAATCGTTTCGCCATCCATTTTCAACACATTTTGGAAAATGCCGTGAGTTGCAGGATGCGTCGGTCCAAGGTTTAGGTATTGGTATTCCTTGTCTTTCAGTTTTTGTTCAACCAATAATGTATCTATCATACAGAAATATTTATTATTTTGGGTTTAAATATAAGCCCCTAGCGACCAAAAAAAGCGTTATCTTTATCTTCTCGACGTTCATCTTCTAAAGCATACTCTTTGCGCATCGGGTGATAATTCATTTCGTCCATGTTCAAAATGCGTTTTAAGTGCGGATGTCCTTCAAAAATAATCCCGAAAAAATCGTATTCTTGGCGCTCCATCCAGTTTGCAGCAGCAAAAATAGTTGTAGCTGTGCGCACTTTTGGATCACTTATTGGCAACGTTGTTTTTATACGAATGCGCTCATTCGATTGCAAATTATGCAATTGATACATCAATCCCAATTCAGCGCCTACATTTTCTGGAAAATGAGAACCACACATTGTCGTCAAAAATTGAAATTTTGTGCTCGTTTCGTAATATAAAAACTCCAGTACATCAATAACAACAGCACTCTTTACTGTAAAAACAGGAAAATCGTAATCGCAATGCGATTCGATAAAATTATCGCCAAAGCGCGATGACAATTTTTCAGCAATATCGGAGCGCAAGGCTTCAATAGCAGATGTTGTATATTTCGATGCTGGATTAAATGTATTCGCGTTCATAATTTAGATGTAAACCTCGTAGGTTTTAAAAACCTACGAGGTTTGGATGTTATTCAATACCAAAACGATTCAATTCTTTTTCGTATTGGGCAGAATCGCGACGAATGCGTTGTTCAGAACCCACTAATTCTTGTATTTTCATGATACCCTCGAGTAATTGTTCAGGGCGAGGCGGACAACCTGGCACATAAACATCGACTGGAATGATGCGGTCAATTCCTTGCAGCACAGAATATGTATCGAAAATGCCACCACTCGAAGCGCATGCACCCATTGAAATTACCCATTTAGGTTCTGCCATTTGCTCGTAAATTTGACGCAAAACAGGTCCTAATTTTTTGGATATTGTTCCAGCTACAATCAATAAATCAGCTTGGCGCGGCGAAAAACTTAAACGCTCCATACCGAAGCGACTTAAATCGTAAGTTGCAGCCATTGTTGCCATAAATTCGATACCACAACACGATGTGGCAAACGGCAGGGGCCACAAAGAATTTTTGCGCGCTAAACCCACTGCTGCATCTAAACGCGTTGCAAAAAACCCAGGTCCTTGAACATTGGCTGGGGTGTGTGCCGCATCAATTGAAATGGCTGTATTTTGAACAGTTAATTCTGACATAATTTTTTAGTTGTCAGTTGACAGTTGTCAGTTGACTGTTGTCAGTTAATAAATTGTGATTAATCTATCAACTGACAACAGTCAACTGTCAACTGTCAACTATTATTATTTTTCCCAGTCTAAAGCACCTTTTTTAATGATGTAAAAAAAGCCTACCATAAAAACGGCTATAAAAGCGAACATTTCTGTTAATCCAAACAATCCTAATTTCTTAAAGTTCACTGCCCATGGATACATAAAAATGATTTCGACATCGAACAAAACGAACAATACTGCCACCAAAAAGTATTTAATCGAAAACGGTGTGCGCGCATTACCATGCACTTCAATACCACATTCAAACGGGTCGGACTTGATTTTAGATTTTTTGTGCGGTCCCATCCAATGCGTTGCAACCATAGTTGTAACCACAAAACCGAGCGCAACAACCATCATTAATAAAATTGGGATATACGTAGTATCAACCATGATAAATTATTTTTCTGCAAATTTAATTAGTAGCTTTTAAAAAATTTAATATTGAGAACAATTAGTGTAATTAATATTCCATTCTTTAAATATTTGGATTGTCTCTTAATAAATGATGTTATAAAGATAGGTGCAGCGCACCAAAATATTTGCAGAAAATCATCAAGAAATATATTTTAAGGTGCAGCGCGCCGAAATATTAAACTAACAATATTTCGGTGCGCTGCACCTTGCATAACTTTGTTCTGGCTTTTTCTATAAATATTACGCGGCTCTGCCGCTCATCCTCTTGCGTAACATCTCTTAATAACTATTCAGATTACTTAACTCTACATTGAGCTTACCAATAGAACTAATAAACACTTTTATCTCGTTTTGTTGTAACTGAATATCGTTGATAAAAATATCATTCACAGCGCCATTTATACTAACATTGTTATTAAAACGATAGTTGCGCATTTGGTCGTTAATCGTATTTTTTAATGTGGCAATATTATTATCTACCTTAAACACGCACGATTCTTGGATTTTTTTCAGAATTGTTCTATCAAAAAGCCATCTGGCTGTTCGAACCATAAAATTTTTAGTTTGTAAATCGTAATCTAAATCCTTTAATTCAACCGAGTTTGTGAGTGGATTGAAAAAAGGTTTACCCACTAAATATAAATTACCGCTGAAATCGCCTTCAAATTTTGTATTCACAACCATTTTATCGTTTTGTCCAAACAATTCAATATTTACAACACGCACTTTTTTACCTCCAGCATTAAAAGTCTGATTGGCGCAATAATTCTTTGCCATGCGCTCTGCTTCAACCAATGGAATAGAAGTTACTAAATTAATATTGAAACTATCAGCGTTTGAATAGCCATATTGAAATGGTGGCAGAAAAGAATTAGGTCTGAAAACAGGTTGAACATCACCCGTTTTAACATCCACCAAAGTAGAAATAAATATGTTCGTAGCGAGCGCATCATTTTCATTTCTGAACGGTGTCAGTGTTACATCTTGTGGCGTCAGTTTTACCCACCAACGACCATAAGCATTGGTTAAACTTATCGGATTCTGCATCTGTTTCCAAGCTTCTGTCATGGGTGAAACTAATTGAAATTGAGACTTCAATTGCTTATCTATTCCAGTAGTAATAACATTTTTGGTTTTGCCAATAATGATATCTGCCAAATACTTGACATCTATATTACCGATTCCCGTTTTAACCGACATATTGTGCTGCCAAGTGTAATTGGTTAAATCTGTGCGCGAATCGACAGACCAATCGCCATAAATATTGAGCGTAGTTCTGAAATATAAGGTGATATCGCCTTCTGCTTCAATTCCTCGTTTTCCCGTCCACGAGTTATCTAAAAGTTTTTTATAAACCCAGAGTTTCAATGGCACAGCATAATCAATATTCAAGCCATCCAATTTTAAAGTAATGTTCTGATTTTTTGTCGCTTTCATCATCATACCATCATCGTCGGGATTATTATCTTCATAAATGACATAATTGAGCTTAGTATTCAACAAATTTTCAATTTCAGAAGCTTTAAATCGAATAGGAATATTAACTAATGACGTTTTAGGCACTACTTCAGGTATAGCATTATACATTTCTGTAGGTCGATCGGGTGAACTCACGTTATTTGTGTTCGGTGTAGGTGTTGCTGTCTGCGTTTTAGATGTACCACAAGAAGCGCAGATGATAAAAACAATTGAAAGAATAAAATTTGTATTGAGCTTCATAATATTAATGATATATTGGATTTATCAACATGTAGAGACAATAGCTTTGCCTTGTCTCCAATTAATTTACAATATTATGTTTAAGACAAGGCAGTGCCATTGTCTCTATACTTTAAAATTGCTTCGCGAATTTTATTTCCCCCATCGTTCCAATTGCTGTATCACCGCTCGAAAATCTTTAGGTAATGGTGCTTCAAAAGTCATTCGCTCTAAGGTTACAGGATGCGTAAAACTTAAAGTTTGAGCATGCAACGTCGAGCGTTTAATCAATGGCACTCTACCTTCTTCGTCGCCTTGTTTGAATTTTTTTGTTTTAATCTCATCCGCGAATAATTCTTCGCGCTTACCATACAATTTATCAACCGCTAAAGGATAGCCAATAGATTGAAAATGAACGCGAATTTGGTGCATCCTACCCGTTTTAATATCGGCTTCGACCAGTGAAAATAATTTATAAGCTTTGCGCAATTTAAAATCGGTTAAAGCATCTTTCCCTTTTTTAGCAACCATCATTTTGCCAGCAATGCTCGGGTGTTCCGTTATCGGATTATTTATCGTACCAGTTTCTGTATGCAGCACACCATCCACTAATGTTAAATATACTTTTTGTGTTTCGCGGTTTTCAAATTGCATCGAAAGATGTCTGTGCGCTTCAGCAGTTTTTGCAAAAACAATCGCACCCGAAGTTTCTTTATCTATCCTATGCACAGTTAAAACCTCATCGCGCGTAGCCCGTAGCATCGATAAAATATTATTCGGATCTTTACCCGATCTATCGGGGATAGATAAAATGAATGGTGGTTTGTTCACCACTACTACACTATCATCTTCAAAAATTATGTCTAAACCTTTTTGCATTACATCAATTGTGGTGCAAAGATAAATCAAAATATTTATTTTGATTTGGTTATTCCACATTCTTGTTTTAATTTTGCACCCCGTCAGGCGACCAGCTCCTGTTGAACCTCCCCAGGGTGGAAACACAGCAAGGATAAAATGGACGTAGCGGTGTGCCTGGCGTTTTTTTTGTCACACTCAGCAAAAACTAATTCACCTCAGTATGAGATATTTTATAGATACAGCCAACATCGACCAAATTAAGGAAGCAAAAGATCTCGGAATACTCGACGGTGTGACAACAAATCCTTCTTTGATGGCTAAAGAAGGAATAACAGGCAATGACAATGTTCTGCGCCATTATAAAAAAATCAGTGATTTAGTAGGTGATGGCGATGTGAGCGCTGAAGTTATTTCTACTAGTTTTGCCGGAATGATTAACGAAGGGCAACGTCTTGCTGATTTAGCACCGAACATAGTTGTTAAAGTGCCTTGCATTCGCGAAGGTATTAAAGCTATTAGTTGGTTCACAGAACACGAAATTAAAACAAATTGCACATTGGTTTTTTCCCCTGGTCAAGCCATGTTAGCTGCGCGCGCGGGTGCATCTTATATTTCGCCGTTTATTGGAAGAGTTGATGACATTACTTGGGATGGTATTGCTTTAATTAAAGAAATTTCTGAAATTTTCAATAATATTTTTACGGAAACAGAAATTTTGGCTGCGAGTATTCGTTCGCCTTTACATATTGTTCAAGCTGCAAAAGCAGGAGCTGATATTGTAACTTGCCCTTTGAGCGCTATTTATGGCATGTTGAATCATCCTTTGACGGATTCTGGATTGAAAAAATTTATTGAAGATTACGAAAGGGCTTCAGCAAAAGCATAATGTAAGACCAGAAAATTATAATGGCTTTAGACAAAAAAAAGATTCAACACATTGCTGTTGCTGGAAATATTGGTGCTGGGAAAACGGTGCTGACGAAAATTTTGGCAAAGCATTTCAATTGGCAACCGCAATTCGAAGAGGTTGAGCACAATCCGTATCTTTCCGATTTTTACGACGATATGCAACGCTGGTCGTTTAATTTGCAGATATTTTTTTTGAATAGCCGCTATCGCCAAATCGTCAATATTCGAAAAGGCACACAAACCATCATTCAAGACAGAACGATACACGAAGACGCGCATATTTTTGCGCCGAATTTATACGAAATGGGCTTGATGACGCAACGCGATTACGAAAACTACTTTTCCCTTTTCGAATTAATGATAAAACAAGTAAGTCCACCCGATTTGCTGATTTATTTAAAAGCAGATATTCCTACTTTGGTTTCACGGATTGAAAAACGTGGCAGGGAATATGAAGGTACGATTTCAATAGATTATTTAAAAAGGCTCAATGAGCGATACGATAATTGGATCAATAACTATCGCGAGGGAAAGTTATTAATCATCCCGACCGATAAATTAGATTTTACAGAAAATAAAGAAGATTTGAGTTTTGTGATTGATAAGGTCACGGCGGAAATAAATGGACTTTTTTAATAATTGTTAATTGTTAATGGTTAATGGTTAATTTTCTCTCTCATTAACCATTAACCATTAATCATTAACCATTGAAACAAAAAATTTTACTTATCGTAATTTAGAACACACTTAAATTTAAAATGGCAAAGCAAGTAGTTACGCGTCGATCAACAAAAGAAGATGTTTTAATTGATGTCGCACAAGTTTCGGAAAAAACGACGCATTGGTTCGAAGTTTATAAAAAACCTTTATTGTATGCTGGTATTGGCTTATTAGCCATTATAGCAGGTACAGTTGCTTGGAATTATGTTCAAGCAGGCAATCAGAAAAAAGCAATTGCTGCCATGTGGCGCGCAGAGCGCATGTTCGAGCAAGATTCATTCAATTTGGCTTTAACAAATCCTGGCGGTGGATACGATGGTTTTTTAGATATTGCGCGTAAATACGGCAGCACAACAACAGGAAATTTAGCCCATTATTACGCCGGTGTTTGTTATTTACAAACGGGTAAATTCGACGAAGCGATTCAAGAACTTGAAAAATATTCTCCTAAAGGCGATTTATTGGGCGCATCGAAAGCAGGTGCTTTGGGTGATGCATATTCTGAGAAAAAAGATTTCGCTAAAGCGATGAAATTTTACAAAGAAGCGGGTTCAGTTGGTGTGAGCGACGATATTAAATCGTTGTACTTAAAACGGTACGGCATGTTGTGCCAAATTCAGAATAAAAACGCTGAAGCTTTAGAAGCTTTCAAAGAAATTAAGGATAAATATCCTTTAACGCTTGAAGGTAGAGAAATTGAAAAGTATATTACTGCAGTAGAGATGAAGAAATAACTCGAATTCATAGAATTTTAAGAATTTTATGTTAGTCTCAAATTCTTAAAATTCAAAAAATTCGGTTAATTCGAGTTTGGATTTGGAAATTAAAAATTTCTTCTGCTACTTTGCACAAAGATTTAAAAATAATAAGAAATGCGTATTCAGTTAACTTGGCGTTGGTGGAATCATAAATTACGATGGTGATACGCGTGCAGGATGGCTATGTCTAAATATTTAATTATTTATCTAAAGCGGCTTGTCAGTTTCACCTGATAAGCCGCTTTTCATTTTTCCCATTTTAAAAATATATTTTCAGTGAGTTCCATACATTATACTTTACCAAAAATTAATACGAAAATTAGTCACCACTTAGCGGATATAAATACGCCTGTGAGTATTTATTTGAAAGTGCGCGACAAATACCGAGAATCGATTCTACTTGAATCAACTGATTCGCGCAGTGTAGAAAATTGTTTTTCGTTCATTGCTTTAGATCCTTTAGTGCGATTCAGAGCGCAAAATGGCGAAGTGATTGTCAATAATTACATAACTGATAAACACCAAACGGCTAAAGTTGACAATGGCGATGTTTTAAATCATTTGAAAAAGTTTGTTGCTACTTTTAAAGTTGCTGATACAAAAGATTCGATGAATGGTGTTTTTGGTCACACTTCGTTCGAAGCCGTTCAATATTTCGATACTTTACAATTTAGTTCAGAAAAAAGAAAAACCGATTTGCCCGACATTCACTACGTTTTTTACCGCTTCATCATTTCTATCAATCATTTTAAAGACGAATTAACCATTTTGGAAAATATTCCAGAGGGTGAAGAATCTAAAATGTCATCGTTAGAAAATTATTTGAGCGCTCAAAATGTGTCGGTTTTCAAATTTCAAACGGTTGGCGAAGAAACTTCGAACTTAACTGATGAAGTTTATCTAAAGAATATTGCTGAGTGTCGCCATTACTGTCAAATTGGCGATGTTTTTCAAATTGTACCTTCGCGCCGTTATTATCAAACTTTTGAAGGAGATGATTTTCAGGTTTATCGCGCACTCAGAAATATCAATCCTTCGCCTTATTTATTTTATTTCGATTACGGCTCGTATAAAATTTTTGGTTCTTCTCCCGAACAACAATTGGTGGCAAAAAATGGCAGCGTAACCGTTAATCCGATTGCAGGAACGTATAAACGCACGGGCGACGACGCGCAAGATGCTGAACTCGCCATTCAGTTAGCACAAGACCCCAAAGAAAATGCTGAACACATCATGCTCGTCGATTTAGCGCGCAACGATTTAAGCAAACATTGCGATGATGTAAAAGTGAAAGTTTTGAAAGAAATTCAGTATTTTAGTCACGTAATTCACATTGTTTCAAAAGTTCAAGGCACTTTAAAAGAAGGCACAAACGTTCTCGATATTTATGCCGACACTTTTCCAGCCGGAACTTTGAGCGGTGCACCAAAATATAAAGCGATTGAATTGATTCGCGATATGGAGCCAGAAAATCGCCATTTTTACGGCGGCGGTATTGGTTTTATTTCTTTTAAAAACGATATTACGCACGCTATTGTCATACGTTCTTTTTTGAGCAAAGACAATGTTCTTATTCGACAAGCAGGTTGTGGTGTTGTTGTCAGTAGCGATGACGCAACCGAATTGCAGGAAGTGCATAATAAATTGGGGGCTTTGAAAAAAGCGCTTGTTGCAGCTGTTAGCTATTAGCTTTGAGCCATGAGCTTTGAGCTTTTCTCGTTTTTCAGCGCTCAGCTAATTTTTAATTCTTAATTTTTAATTATTAATTGACTTATGAAAATTCTAATTCTCGATAATTACGACAGTTTTACATACAATCTGGTGCATTATGTGCAAGAAATAATTGGAGAACGACCAGATGTGCGGCGTAACGATAAAATCACTTTAGATGAAGTCGATGCGTACGATTTCATTATTTTATCACCTGGTCCAGGTTTGCCGCACGAAGCAGGAATAATGATTGATTTAATCAAACTTTATGCGCCAACTAAGAAAATTTTGGGCGTATGCCTTGGTCTACAAGCAATCGGCGAGGCATTTGGCGGTGAATTATTTAATTTGCCGAAGGTTTATCACGGCGTTGCGACAATGATAAAAATTGTTGACAATTCGGATTTGATTTTTTACGGTTGCCCACCCGAAGTTTTAGTCGGTCGCTATCATTCTTGGGCAGTTGTGAAAGAAAATTTACCGAGCGATTTAAAAATCACGGCAGTTGATGAACACGGCGTTATTATGGCACTTTCACACAAAACGTACGATGTTAAAGGTGTTCAATTTCATCCTGAAAGCATCATGACTGCTTATGGCAAGCAAATGCTGCAAAATTTTATTGTGCGCGAGGTAAATTCAGTGAAATCGAACGCGATAGAATACATTTACTAGTTTAGTTGATAGTTGTTGGGTGTTGGGTGATAGAAAAACCGACGGCTAACAACTATCAACTAACAACTAACAACTATTTTATGAAGCTGATACTAGAAAAATTATTCGAACATCAAACGCTGACAAAAGCAGAAGCGCGCGATATATTAATTCGCATAGCTAATGGCGATTTCAACGACGCACACATTGCATCGTTCATGACCGTTTTTTTAATGCGCAATATCACAGTCAACGAACTCGAAGGATTTCGCGCAGCACTCATGGAATTGTGCGTAAATGTAGATTTGCACGGTGTAGATACAATTGATGTTTGCGGAACGGGTGGCGATGGAAAAAACACGTTTAATGTATCGACACTGACGGCTTTTGTTTTAGCTGGAGCTGGTTATAAAGTTTCGAAACACGGCAATTATGGCGTTTCGTCCGTCAGTGGTTCATCGGATGTGTTGAACTTTTTGGGTTATAATTTTACGACCAATAACGATACATTAAATCGGCAACTCGACGAAGCGAATATTTGTTTCTTGCACGCGCCATTATTTCATCCATCTTTAAAAACTGTCGGACCTGTTCGCAAACAATTGAGGTTGAAAACGTTTTTCAACATGTTGGGTCCATTAGTCAATCCCGCGCAACCGAAATACCAATTGGCGGGCGTTTTCAATTTGGAATTAGCGCGTTTGTATAAATATGTTTTCCAGAAAATGCCCAATAAACGTTTTGCGATTGTCTATTCATTGGATGGTTTCGATGAAGTGTCGCTCACTTCCGATTTCATTTTAATGATGAACGATATGCAAGCGACTTTAACACCCGAGCAGCTCGGCGCAAAACGTTTAAAATTGCCCGATTTATACGGTGGTGAAACAGTTTTAGAAGCGGCGCAAATTTTCACATCTATTTTAGATGGGAAAGGAACAATGGCTCAAAATTCGGTAGTAACTGCCAATGCTGGTGTTGCAATACATTGTATTCACCCAGAATTAACTTTGCATGATTGTATTAAACAGGCTGAAGAATCGTTAAAATCGGGAGCAGCGAAAGGTAAATTACAAAAATTATTATCAATATAGTTGACAGTTGATAGTTGTCAGTTGACAGTTTAAGAATTAACTGTTAACAACTAACTGTCAACTGTAAACTGTCAACTGTCAACAATAAATGGATATTTTAGAACGTATCGTCACTCACAAGAAAAAAGAAGTAGCGGAAAATAAATTGCAGATTAAAATCTCTAATTTTACACAATCTCCCATGTTTAAAGAAGCGACTTATTCTTTAAAAAAATCGCTGAACACTGCGAATAGTTCAGGTATTATTGCAGAGCATAAACGTAAATCGCCTTCTCTCGGATTTATTAACGAACACACAGTAGCAGCAGAAATTTGTGAAGGCTATCAAACCGCAGGGGCAGCGTGTGTTTCTATTTTGACCGATAATCATTTTTTTGGAGGAACGAATTACGATGTGACGAGTGCGCGCAAAAAATTACATATTCCTATTTTGCGCAAAGAATTTATTGTCGATGAGTATCAAATTTTTGAAACAAAAGCACTTGGTGCCGATGTCATACTTCTGATTGCTGAATGTTTGACAAAAAAAGAAGTGCTCGATTTTTCAAAAACGGCTTATAATCTCGGGTTAGAAATTCTATTAGAGATACATTCTGCCAATCAATTAGAAAAAATAAACGATTTCGTAACGTGTATAGGCATCAATAATAGAAATTTAAAAACATTTGTCACCGATTTCGATGCTTCAATGCGTTTGGCTGAACAATTGCCCAATAAATTTGTCAAAATTTCTGAATCGGGTTTATCGAAACCAGAAACAGTACTTTCATTGCGCAATGCTGGCTTCAAAGGTTTTTTAATGGGTGAAGCGTTTATGAAAACGGAAAAGCCTGCAGACGCATTGGAAAAATTTATTGAAACTATAAACGAAAAAATTAAAATCAGGACTGTTTAAAATGGTTTTTATGCAAATAACACCTTGGTTCGAAAGAATTTTTATCCCTATCGATGACAATGGGTTGTTCCTACAAATTTTAGAAAGGTTAGAAGGAACTCCAGCTCGATTATCTGAAAAAATAAAAAAAATTAGAGTTGAATCAGAAGATTCATCAAGTACACATTGGAGTTCAAAAAAACAAATAGGGCATTTAATTGATTTAGAGCCCATTTGGAAAGAGAGAGTTTTACAGATAATAAAAGGCGAAAGTAAACTTTTGCATGCAGATTTAACGAACAGAAAAACACATGAGACAGACCATGATTCGAGGAAGTACAAAGATTTAGTCAAAGAGTTTAAAGAACTTCGAGCTGAATTAATTAAAATCCTTAGAAATGTTGATGACAAGGATTTAGAAAAATCAGCTCTTCATCCAAGATTAAATAAATCAATGCGGATTATCGATTTGGCTTATTTTGTGGCGGAACACGACGATCATCATTTGGTACAAATAATACGTTCGGGGAACTCTAAAAGTTCCCGAACGTCTAACGCTTATAGTTAATGGAACAAAAGGCAATTCAAGTCGATAAACTTATAAAAGTATGTGGTATGCGCGAAGCATCGAACATTGCAGAGCTTTCGCAATTACCGATTGATTTCATGGGGCTTATTTTGTATCCGAAATCGCCACGTTATATTTTTAAAACGATGGGGACAATTCGAACAAATCTGCCAGAAAGAATAAAAAAAACAGCAGTGAGCGTAAATTTGAGCGCGAATTTATTGATTGACATTGCAAATGAGTTTAATTTTTCGGCGTTGCAAGTGCATGGAAATGAATCGGCAGAATATTGTAGTGAATTAAAAAATGTCCTACCTGAAGTCAAAATTTTTAAAGCAGTTGGTGTTGATGCGCATTTTGATTTTAATGTTTTAAATGATTTTGAAAACGAAGTCGATTATTTCCTCTTCGATACAAAATCGGTTGCGTACGGAGGCACAGGCAAAAAATTTTCTTGGCACGTTTTAGATAATTATAGATTAGAAAAACCCTTTTTCCTCAGTGGCGGTATAAGCTTAGAAGATGCAGATGTTTTGAAATTTTTCAATCATCCACAATGTGTAGGTTTCGATATAAATTCTCGGTTTGAGAGCGAACCTGCTTTAAAAAATATAGAATTAGTAAAAAAATTTGTAGAAAAAATAAAATAAACTTTGAGCCACCATGCATGGCGGCTCTACAAAAAAAATTACAATGAGTACACAAATATTAGAAAA
>JAYWBA010000107.1:0-81293 GCA_043781915.1 Saprospiraceae bacterium | reverse complement strand
CATCGGTCATTTCGGTTTCAATATAACCTGGTGCAATAGCGTTGCAACGTATGCCGCGATTGCCGTACTCTTTCGCAATAGATTTTGAAAAACCAATGATACCCGCTTTAGATGCGGCATAATTGGCTTGACCTGCATTGCCGAACACACCAACCACACTACTCATATTGATGATGGATCCGCCACGCTGTTTGAGCATTGGGCGCAAAGCGTGTTTAGTAATGTTGAAAACAGATTTCAAATTGGCGTGCATCACTTCATCCCATTGCTTTTCTGTCATGCGCAGCATGAGCGTATCGCGCGTGATGCCCGCATTATTGATAACAATATCGAGCTTACCCATTTTTTTAACGATGGTGTCAATCAGTTTTTCCGATTGCTCGAACGAGGCTGCATCCGATTGTATACATTCAACCGAATGACCTAAAGCGTTTAATTCTGCACACAATGCCTGTGCTCTTTCTGTTGAACTTTCCGAAATGTAAGTAAAAAAAACAGAGCTACCTTCTGCTGCAAATTTTCTGACTAAACCTTCGCCGATGCCGCGCGCACCGCCTGTAATTAAACTTACCGTACTTTCTAAAACCATTGGTTGAAATTTTTGGTGTAAAGATAATCAATTACGAATTACGAATTACGAATTACGTAACAATATACGAATTTAGGAATGGGTAATAAAGGAATCCGTCTAAAAAAAACTTCTCTATTCCTTGTTCCGTAATCCTTAATTCGTATATTGTTCCGAAATTCGTAAATCGCAATTGATTTTATTGTATGAAAAATTCCGTACTCCTTCTATTACTATTTTCTACGCTATGCGTATCTCAAACTTCTGGTCAAAAAATTTCTAAATTAGAAATGGCAAGATATCAACAACACGCGAAGAACGTTAACATCATTCGCGATAATTTTGGTATTCCACACATTTATGGAAAATCGGACGCAGATGCAGTATTTGGCTTGCTGTATGCGCAGTGCGAAGACGATTTTAATCGTGTGGAAACAAACTATATCGAAAAACTCGGCAGATTGGCAGAAGTGAATGGCGAAAAAGATCTCTATGACGATTTGCTTATTCGCATGGTGATTGACTCCGCCGATGCGATAAGCGATTATAAAACTTCGCCGCCTTGGTTACATAAACTCTTAGATGCTTTTGCCGATGGTGTGAATTATTATTTATATAAACATCCGAACGTTAAACCGCATTTACTCACGCATTTCGAACCTTGGTACGCGTTACTTTGGACGGATGGTAGTATTGGCTCTATCACAACTGCTGATTTCACTGCCAAAGATTTGAAGAACCTTTATGGCACCGAGACAGGGGATATCTATAAAATTAAAGACTACGATAACTCCTTGGTTCAACTTCGACAAAAAGAAGAGGAGTATGCAACTGGATCTAACGGATTTGCTTTCTCTCCGAACATAACAGAAAGTAAAAATGCGATTTTGTACATCAATCCGCACGTGAGTTTTTATTATCGACCAGAGGTACAAGTCGTAAGTGAAGAAGGTTTAAATGCTTATGGTGCAGTAACTTGGGGTCAATTTTTTGTTTATCAAGGATTTAACGAACATTGTGGTTGGATGCACACTTCCAGTCATGCTGATGTGTCGGATGCGTATATTGAAAAGGTTTCTACTGAAAATAATAAGCGTGTATATGAATATGATGGACAAAAACGCGCCGTGACTACGAAAAATATTACGTTGCGATACTGTAGGGGCGTATTGCATACGCCCAACAATAATGGCGAAAACAACAATACGGGCGTATTCAATACGCCCCTACAACAGACAACAATCAAAGCGATGTACACACACCACGGACCGATTATGGGAAAACGCAACGGCAAATTAGTAAGCGTACGCTCGAACAATCGCTCGATGACGAGTTTGATTCAATCGTGGCAACGCACAAAAGCCAAGAGTTTCGCTGAATTTAAAAAAGTGTTGTATCTGAAAGCAAACGCTTCGAACAATGAAGTATATGCTGATGCCGAAGGCAATATTGCCTATTGGCATGGTAATTTTATGCCGATTAGAGATAAAAATTTGAACTGGCAAAAACCTGTAGATGGTACAACTTCGGCAACAGAATGGAAAGGTTTGCACATGGTGGATGAGCTAGTACAGTCAATCAATCCAAAAAATGGCTGGGTGCAAAATTGCAATTCATCTGCTTTTACAGTCGCAGGAGATAACTCACCGAAAAAAGAAGATTACCCAACGTATATGGCGCCGGATGGCGAAAATTATCGTGGCGTGTTGGCTGTTCGCATATTGCCCAAAGAAAAAAACTATACCATCGATAAAGTGATTTCCACGGCTTACGATAAAAGAATTTTGTTTTTCGAAAATCTTGTTCCAGCTCTGGTAAAACACTTTGAAGCCTTGCCTGCAAACGATTCCATGCGCGCGCTACTCACCGAACCGATTCAAACCTTAAAATCATGGGATTTTGCTTCAGGTGAAAATTCTGTTCCGACGACTTTAGCTGTAAATTGGGGTTCAAAACTGATGGAAGCGATTAACGCCACCATCAATCTTGATGATTTCGACGACCAAGTCACGCGTACAGAAAGATTTGCTGTTTCGGGTGACCCAAAAATTTTCATCTCTACTTTTGCTGCTACTATTAACGATTTGAATAAAGTTTATGGAAAGTGGAATATTCCATTCGGAGAAATTAATCGCGTGCAACGCATTAATGATGATATTGAATGGCGTTTCGACGATGCGAAACCAAGCATTCCTGTAGGTTATACTTCATCGCAATGGGGACAAATCAGTTCTGTCAGGAGTATTCGCACCGAGGGTACAAAAAAATTCTATGGCGTTAATGGCAATAGTTTTGTGTGTGCTGTCGAGTTTGGTAAACGCGTCAAAGCTAAATCGCTCTTAGCAGGTGGCGAATGTGGCGACCCAAACTCAAAACATTTTACCGATCAACTCGAAATGTACGCGCATGGGCAGTTTAAAGATGTATTATTTTATAAGGAGGATGTTTTGAAACATGTTGAGAAACAATACCATCCTTGATTAAGGAGTAAGTGATATCAAAAACACTAAATTCTCTATTGCTGATTTTATTTATTTTTGAAGTTTTTAAAAAAAGGCGTAGTTTTGTTCTAAATATTTAATTATGGCAGCGGCAGTAATAGCAAAACCATTAACTAATGTTCAGCTTCAAATACTCAAAAATTTTGAGTTTCAAGTTGATGACAATGGATTAAAAGAGTTGCAGGAGATGCTCGTTCGTTTTTTTGCCAAACGCGCGCAAGACGAATTCGACCGACTTTGGGTTGAACGCGGTTGGACAAATGAAACTATGGAAGAATGGCTTAATGAGAAAAATCAATGAGAAAACTCAGACTTGTAATTGATACTAATGTGCTACTTGTTATTATTGGAAGATTTGCTAAACACAATTGGCTATTCGAAGAATTTCTCGATAAAAAATTTGAGCTTTTAGTTACTACACCTATTTTATTGGAATATTTTGAAAAAATTTCTGTTCGAACCAATTCGTTAGTAGCCGAAGATATTTTAAGGACAATAATAAACAATACGTGTACTGTTCGAATAGAACCTTCGTTTAGGTTAAATCTAATTTCAGTTGATCCTGATGATAATGCCTATGTTGATTGTGCATTTGCTGGTGCTGCTGATTATTTAATCACAAACGATGGGCATTTTGATGTTCTGAAAGCTATCGATTTCCCAAAAATTCCAATTATAAAGTTAGATGCTTTTCATGAATTGTATTTAGTTCAAAAACTTTGGGGGTAGAATTTTACGATGTCTTGAACCATATTGAGAGGGATTATCGACCTGGAGAGTGAAATATTTAATACTTAAAAGATGAAACTTAAAAATTATGAAAGACAAATTTATTGAAAATGAGAGTCATAAACACAGACTAGCAAAAGAACTTCTATATAGTTGGTTTGATGAACAAAATAAATCTAATGATTCTTGTCAAATTGCTCAGTTTAAATGGCGGAGTAATTATGGCGTTTTTACAGAATTAAAATTTTACGAGACCTCAGCCCCTTATTATTTTGAGTGCTCAAAAGGTCTTAAAGAATATTCTTTGATTAACGGAGTAGATTCAAGAGGCTTAAATCCTCTAGACTGGTTTGACACAAAGATTGATAGAGGCAAAATTATATTTGTACCAGATATTACTATATTTCATAAAGGTTGCCCAACAATAATTATCGAAGTTGTTCATAAAAACTCTCTAACTAAAAGTAAAATTGAAAAAATAAAACAGTTTTTTCAATATCATCATGTTGAACTGTATGAAATAGATGCAGAAGAAATTTTAAGGCATACTGGAATTCCGAATGAATTAAAATGCGCGAAGATTATTTAGGAAAGAAATTTTCAAAATGGTTTAATACGATTATATTTGTATCATGACAATGGATAAAGTACATATCACAAATCTGATTTCGGAAACCATTAGGAGCAAAAACGCTAATACGGAAATCATTTTATTTGGTTCTCAGGCGCGCGAGAATTCAAATCCAGATTCTGATTGGGATATTTTAATCTTATTAGAAATGCCAACTGTCTCTCGATTTCTTGAAAAAGATTATAAAGATGCCCTTTACAATGTAGAGCTTGAAATCGGACAGCCTATCTCTACGTTTGTATTTTCAAAAGCAGATTGGGAAGGCAAACACAAATTTACGCCATTTTACAACAACATAAAAAGAGACGGAATTTATTTAGCATGAACGGAAATAGAGAAGACTATATAAATTACAGTTCCGAGTGGCGTAGAAAAAATAATTAAACTGGAAAAAATAATTCTATGACCTACGATTTCTTCGCCTCCAAAAACGATAAAATAAATGTACTCGATTTCATTTATAATGAGACTGACTTAAGAGTGTTTGACCTTTATTCGCCTTATGGTGAAATTATTTGTGAATATGAAAACATAACAGAAATATTTACAAAATTTGATTTTGAATATGGCGATAAACATGCTTTAACTTTTCAATTATGGTCTCCTAGTTTCGAAGCCAATATTGAATTTAGAAAAGTAGAATTAGATCCTAAATATTGCAATGGTTATACTTTTCGTTTTGCTACGAGTGGCTGGGGTTTAATTCAATTGTATTTTGGTGGTATTAAAAATGATATTTTATATCCTTCACACATTGGTCATTTTAACGAAAAAGGCGCATTGAAAAATCAACACGTTTTCGATTTAGCAGAAGTTGTTGAAAAATGGAATTGGAAGGAAGTTCAAAAGGCTTCAAGCAAATTAAAATACTACATCCATGAAAAAAAGGCAATTCGAAAAATTGGAAGTTTCGGTGTTTTGCAAGGTGCATCCAATTTAAATGTCAATGGTGTTAAACTTTTCGGAACATAAATTTTTGAATCTATTCCAGTTGGTTAAATTAAGTCGCTATAAATGATTCAATAATTAAGATTCCAATGAAATTTTTGTTTTTAAAAAAATAGCTGTATTTTTGAATAAAATTTGAATTATGAATAGAGAACTTTTCAACAGAATTACTATAAATCCGGACATTTGTCATGGGCGACCAACTATTCGTAATACACGTTATACGGTTGATTTGATTTTAGATTTACTTTCGGCTGGAATGTCTGAACAAGAAATTTTAGAAGATTATCCTGCGCTTGAGTTAAGTGATTTAAAAGCATGTCTTTCATTTGCATCGCAGTTATCGAAAGTGAAAACCGTTAATCGAATTGTTGCATGAAAATTTTTATTGATGCTAATTTGCCTTTCAAGTTAGCAATTTTACTTTATAACAAAGGCTTCGATGTAATCCATACTGATAATTTACCCAATAAAGAAAGAACATCAGACAACGAAATACGAGCGATTGCCATTGCTCAAAACAGAATAGTAATTACTAAAGACTCCGATTTTCTTGATTCTCATCTTATTAAAGGTGTTCCTTCTAAATTGCTCTACATTTCAACTGGGAATATCCGCAATAAAAATTTAATGGATTTAATTGAAAAATATTTCGATGAAATTATTCAATTATTTCTCATTTACGATTTGATTGAATTGAATAATGAAGAATTAATTGCCCATGAAAAATAAAAAAAAGCATTATCAAACGTAAGCTCGATAATGCTTAAAAACAATACTATGATGGTGCTCCCGACAGGATTTGAACCTGTGACCCTCTGATTATGAGTCAGATGCTACTAACCAACTGAGCTACAGGAGCAATTTTGCGCAAAAATAATCTGTAAATTATAAATATCGCAATTTATTTTCAAAATATCCTTGAATTCGTATTCTACCTTAAAACTAAATTCCGCGCAAAGGCGCAAAGAAGAACGCAAAGACGCAAGAAATATAGAATTTTGCGCCTTTGCGAATTCCTTTGCGCCTTTGCGCGAGTTATCTACCTCTTTGTTAGCAGCAAGGCTGCCCGCTAACTTGTTGCAGAAATATTTAGAACTTCATTACTTTATTTCTTCATAATTTGTAATTCTATAACACTTGCTTTATCAGCAGGAATCGTAATGAGTATCGTATTATTCACACCTTTAAGCAAAAATCTTCCACTGACTTTATCGTAAACATTGACCTTTTTTTTGCCAACATTGATGTGAACAGCTTGTTCTTCGCTGTTAGGATTGTATAATAAATAGGTTGGAGATGCGTGTTTTTTTTTGAAAAAATCAGTGGCGTTACAGTTTATTTGTAAAATTTCAGGGACATCCGTTTTCTGAATCGTTGCTCCAAAAAATCCGACATGGCTACTACCATACACTGAGAACATTGTTGATTGCGCCATATTTTCTGCCCAATGCGGTCCATCGCCTTGTGCAAACGGTGTGATACCTTCAAACTCTTTAAAGCTTGAATTTTTGATAATACCTTCGTAAGCTATCACATTTTTAGTGATGGATTTCATCAGTGGTAGTGCTTGCAGAGAATCAGGCATATCGTAAGGATAACAAAAGCGCGCTGCATTTGAGGCATTCAATGCCCATTTGCCAACAGCACGCGCATAACTTGGGTCGTATTTAACCAGGGCAGAGAGCGGCATCATTAAATCGAAAGTGTTCATTAAAAAACCATAACCGCCGTGATCGACTGTGCTACCCAGCATTCCCGACACATCGTAAGTTCCCCATTTATCGACTAAAACACCCCAGCCTTCTCTACCAACGGCATCGCCATTGAATGTCCAATCCAAAAAACGTTGGATGTCGTAATGTGTGCCTTGTTCGACGTTCATGCGCGCACCGATGTATGCCGCGAGTGGCATCATAGCTTCATAAAAGCGATTTTCTTTTTGGTTGTATAACACATCCATCGCATTTTTAGCTGCACGCAAATATTTTTCGTTGCCAAATTTAATATACGCCGAATACAAAATAAAGGCATAACCGGCAGCTACATCTTCTTGTGCAGGCACTTGGTTTTTGCCAGGCTTCATGTTTTTAAAATCGAAAAAAGAATAACTGTAATTTTTGCCCATCACTGAGTCAGATTTGTAAAACTGCTCGGCTATTGTGCGCATAATTTTCGTAAAACCTTTTTCATTCGGGTATAAATCGGCAATGCAGTAAAATAAAACGTTATTGTGGACTTCATACCAAAAATCATTTCCATATCCGCCGCCAATATGCGCGCCTTCGTTCGTGAAATTCTCAATGACTTTCCAGCCGTTATCAGTGTTGAAATAGTTTTTAAGCATGCCAACGTAATCTAGCTTTGAGCTTTGAGCTTTGAGCTTTGAGCTTCTGCTCTCGATTGGTAGCTCATGGCTAGATTTATCAATTCCCACTAACGTCGCACCCAAAACCGCACCGAGCGCACCCAATGCTTCATGATTTTCGCCATGGTTTATTTTTGGTCCCATGCGTCTATCACCTATGGCAGTATAAAAACCGAATGTTGTCTGGTTGGCATTGTGGTGTGTTGAATCGAGCCAAATAAGCGGCAAGTAATCTCCTTTCTGATTAAAATCGAAAACATAATTATCGAAATCAATCGCAGTTTTTTTCCAATCTTTGTAAGCGTAAGGTTTAGGATGATTGGGCATTTTATCTACTCGCGCAATGGATTTTTGTGCGATGGGTTGTGCAAAACAATTAACGAACAAAAAAGCACAGAAAATGAGAAGGAATATTTTTTTCATAAAAAATTTGTTTTTTTATTAAGAAGGGTTTAAAAAAACCTAAGAGGTGCTTCGCAACTATTAGGTTGTACAGGTTGAGGTTGTTCTATTAATATTCTTCATCATAAAGTAACCTAAAAAATGAACCAATGCAATAACTAATAAAGCGTATCGCAAAGCTATATAATCGCTGGCGAAACGCGCTAAAAGAATAAACAAACCGCAACCGAATAATCGACCGACATACAAACCCAATTCGTGATTAAAAATATAAGCAAATTCGTTGCGCCCTTCTATCTTCGCTACAATATCAATCACTTTTAATTGAATGGGGAAATACGCGATGTCGAGAAGCGGTCGTGCAAAAAGCAGACACAAAATAAATATAATAGCACCTGATGCAGAAAACAAGACAGCATTAAATAAAGCACCGAGAACAAAAAGCGAACATCCGATGCCATAAATGAGTAAGCGGTGGCTGGGTTTTGTCATTCTTCCTAAAACATACAACAGAATAGCAGAAAAAAAAGCTGCAATACCTTGAATTAAACCCAATGATCCTTCTTTACCAACAAGTGTTAAAACCAGCATGGTTGGTGCTGTTACAATATAACCTTGTGCAACTCCTTTCAACGCTGCTAATCGAAGCATTTTATTCCAAATTTTATCGAATTTAAAGAAAATGAAGGGCGTTTTGGGTGGATTTTGAAAATTACCGCGATGCACTAAAATGGAAGCAAAAGCCGAAATTACAAGTACATACGCAGTCAGAATATAATAAGCCACATTGACATTACCGCTGAACCAGCCATTTTTATCGGTAGCTGCAATAAAAACACCCGCTGCTAACGGAACGCCAATGCCCGTAATGGTATAAAAAAATGTTTCTACGCCGTAGTAATAGTTTCTGTTGCCGTCTTTGGTGGTGTTCAGAGCAAGAAAATCGCGATTTGCCCAAAAAAATCCGTACGATAAACCCATGATAAGTCCTGATGCGAAAACACCCAAAGTGTTGAGTTTATCGAGTGACATCATGGCGGTCATAGATACGCCGCTTAAAAGCATTCCCGCCGAATATAATCTGGAAATAGGAATATTTTTCAGTAAAAATCCGTTTATCATAAACGTTAGCGGGATACCTGTATATACCGCAAGTTGAAAAATCACAACCAAACTGAGGTCAGTTGAATTGCGCATAATGTAAGCACCAATGAATAATTCAATGATGGGTGTTACAAGTCCATACATGAAATTGGTGAGCAAAAGCATTTTCATGCTCAGACTGTGGGAAGCGAAAAATTTTATTTCTTGTAGCATATTTAGTTGTTCGTTGTTCGTTGTTCGTTGTTCGTTTCAAAGTGCTCGTAAACGAACAACTATCAACCATCAACTAACAACGAAATGAGTATTTTTTTAATCGAAAACGTAGCACCACAAATACATTCATCCGATGCGCCGTAATACATTGTAATTTCATCGCCTTTAACGATATGACCATTCGTAAATATAACATTGCCAAAGAAGCCCGTGAGTTCGTAAGGCGCAGTTGGTTCCATTAAAGGATGATGAGAACGTGCTAAAACAATTGACGGGTCTTTTAAGTCGAGAAGTATAGCACCTAGAGAATAGCGATTATTGCTATCGGCGCCATGATAAATTTCGAGCCAACCTTCTTCCGTTTTTATGGGAGCTGCACCTGCACCAATACGCGCAGAATCCCACCAATTTTCGCGTGTTTGTATAATACATTTGTTTGCGCCCCAATGAATTAAATCGTATGAAGAAGCTAACCAAATAAAATTTCCACCTAAATCAATTCCAGATGGGCGGTGAAAACAGAAGTATTTGTTGTCAATTTTTTCTTCAAACAGCGCGCAATCCTTGTTGTGCGGCGGTAAAATCATGCCGTGCCGCGTAAAAGATTTCCAGTCACGGGTTTGCATTAAACCCACGCCCACACCATTATCGGATACTTGTGTGTAAGTGAGATTGTAAATTCCGCTCATTAAGCTCACTCTACAATCTTCAATGCCATACGTTTCTAAAGCACCTTCGCCAAAAATTTTTGTAGGAAAATCATTAGGTTCACTAAAATTAATACCATCGTCGCTGCAAAAAAGCCGTAAATGCGAAAGCGTTGAGAGGTAAACTTTTCTATTATAACTTACCATGCGCGCATCGGAAAGGTCGAGTTTTAGATCATCCTTTTTAAATTCTAAAATTTCCATTCCACCGCCAACTTTCAAAATAGGAAGCGAAATACTGCCTTCGTTTTGAATCGGGCGTTCAGCTACGCGAAGTAACAACCACGTGCGTCCCTCAAAAATAAAAACGCCAGGGTTTAACACACACTCTACAACAAATCCCTTTTGGCTTGGCTTAATATCTTTTGTTGTGAGAATCGGATTCTTAGCGAATCTTTTTGGCATTATTGAATAGTTGACAGTTGACAGTTGACAGTTGACAGGTAGGGGCGTATTGCAATACGCCCTTACAACTGTCAACTATCAACCAACAACTAATTTTTAGTTTTTAATGAATTTCAAAGCGCCCAAACTTTCACCATTTTTCACAAAATTGATGAGATAAGTACCTTGGGGGTATTTACTCACATTGAGAGAAAACTGACCTAATGGAATTTGATTGCCAAAGTTTACAGCATCAATTTCTCTACCCAACAAATCGAAAACACGCACCAATACTGTCTCAGTATTATTGAAAGAGTGATTGACGGTTAAAATATCGGAGGTCGGATTAGGAGAAATACTTTTGACTGAAGCTTTCAATTCTGCGCTTGTTTGCTCATTAACAGGTGTTGAACCCGTAGCAAAGAGTTTTGCAACTTCAGCGGCAGTCAATGCTTTATTGTAAATTTTCAAATTATCTAAAGCACCATTGAAATACTGTCCACCATCAATTGGATTGTTACCAATACCTAAAATTCGCGCTGTATTATTGAGTTTACCAGCAGCAGGTTTAGTATTTACCAAAACGCCATTGACGTAAATTAAATCGTTTGTACCATCGTGTACCATTGTTACATACCACCAAATACCATTAATCAATTCGTTTCCGCCACCAGCGTCCATATCGGAAATGGCATTGGCGAATTGCGCGTTTTTGCTATTGGTAGTGAAAACAATCTTTAAGTGTTGCGGCAATGAAATTTTCATACGCTGAGACCAGTGACCGAAATCAATAATGTATGCCTCAGCATCGGCAATGTTTAAGCTGTCAACGCGAATCCAGAAACTATACGTTGTGTAATCGGAAATGAGTTGAACGGCATTTTTAATCACGATAGAATCTTTTCCACTGAATTTTACGGCTTGACCTGTTGCTCCTGCACGTGTAATAAATTTCACACCTGGACTACTCACACCGTGATTTAAGTACGGTGTTGCATCGTTAGCGTTGCCATCGAAAGTATAGTTAGCAATTAAACCAGGTTCGCCTGTATTAATGGCTTTTAAGGTTGTAACAGTTATTTCGGCATTCGCAGATTTATTGCCTGCGGCATCATAAGCTAAAACGTCGAAAGTATATGAAGTTAAAGCCGTCAATCCGCCTACAAATTTGGCTGTTAATGGCGAAAGAACGGTATCAATCACAACGCCATCTTGCGAAACAATATAACCAACCACCGCTCTATTATCCGTTGAAGCCGTCCAAGTTAATTGCACGGAATTTGAACCGAGTGCTGCTGCTAAATTTGTCGGCACTGTTGGTTTAATTGTATCCTTTGCTGCATCTTGACCAGTTGTAACAGATAAAGAGGAAACGGCTGATTCATTACCCGCCGCATCGACCGCACTAACACCAAAATTAAATGTTGTTGTCGGTTTAAGTCCTTTAAGCAGCGTTGAAGTCGTCGAAACGTTCAAAATAATCGAATTATTTTGATAAACATTATAACCAATGACACCTACATTATCCGTTGAAGGCAACCACGATAGCGTAACATTTGTAAACGCAACTACTGCTGCCAGATTAAGCGGCGCGCTCGGTGCTTGTGTATCAGGATCGGTTGGTGCTGTACTTTGAGCCACGTACAAAGCTGTTACTTCTGTGGCATTGAGTGCAACGTTGTAAATTTGAACTTCGTCGAGGGAACCATTAAAAAAGTTAGCAGAATCAATAGGGTCGTAACCAATACCCAAAGGTTTTGTCGTATTGTTCAACGAACCAACATCTGGTTTGCTATTTTTCAATACGCCATTAATATAGATTTTATTTGTTGCACCGTCGTGCGTCATTACAACGTGTCGCCATACACCTACAGTCAATGAAACAGAATCGGTATCCATATCTTTAATGCCCGCTGTGCTATTTGTTGTAAAAACAGGTTTACCATGCGAAGGCAACGATATTTTAAACCGCTCTTGATAACCACCATGCGATAAAATATACATTTCACCTTGTGCGGGTAATTGTTTCACATTTACCCAAAAACTAATAGTGGCATTGGGCGAGTTAAGTTGCACCGAATTGCCCGCTTTAACCACACTGTTGTTAAAAGCGTAAGCTTTATTCGCTTTACCGAATCTATCTTTGGTCGGAACAGCGGTACTTACATCCGCATTGTTGGCGTAAGATGTTACATCTGCACCAGAATTACTGAATGGATAACTAGCGACTAAAGTTCCACCGTAAACAGGTGCCGTACTTTGCACACCATAAAGTGTCGTAACTTCTGCCGCAGAAAGTGCTTTGCGGTAAATTATAATATCGTCTATATCGCCGTTGAAATTACTGCCACCATCTATCGGATTATAACCAATACCGAATGGATATTTTGTTTTATTGAGTGGACCACCAGCTGCTATACTTTTCTTCAATACACCATTGATGTAAATTTTATTATTAACTGTGTCGTGCGTCATTACAACGTGTCGCCATGCACCAACAGGAAGTGGCACAGAATCAGAATCCATATCTTTAATACCGCCTGTGCTATTGGTTGTGAAAACAGGTTTACCGTGTGATGGCAACGATATTTTCCAACGCTCTTGCCAGCCTCCTTGAGAAAGCAAATATACTTCACCTTGTGCAGGCAATGCTTTTACTTTTATCCAAAAACTAATTGTAGTACTGTCGCTTTGAAGTGCTACCGAATTAGGTGCAACTAACGAATCAACACCTGAAAAAGTCAAAGCATTTCCACCTAACCCAAAACGATTGGCTGCGCCTGTAGCTCTGCCTGATGCATCGTTGCCATATTGAGAATAATCTTTGCCATCGCCATTGAGTCTATAATCTGCAACAATATCAGTTATCGCCCCTGGTGATTTTGCTTGTGCTGCATACAATGCCGTTACATCTGCTTCAGCGAAGGCATAATTATAAATCTGAACTTCATCTAAAGAACCGTTGAAATAACTGCCATTGTCAATAGGGTCAAAACCAATGCCGAGCGGTTTTGTCGTATTATTTAAATTTCCGACAACTGCTTTTGTAGCTTTTTTAACGCCATCAATAAAAATTTTATCGTTTACACCATCGTGCGTCATCATAACGTGTTTCCAAATACCAACTGGTAAGGCGTTTCCGTCGCCTGCATCCATATCAGAAATGCCGCTTGTTTCATTTGTTGTGAAAACAGGTTTACCGTGTCCGGGTAAAGATATTTTCCAACGCTCTTGCCAACCACCATTCGAAAGTAAAAATACTTCACCATTAGTAGGAAGCGCATTGACTTTTACCCAAAAACTAATAGATGTAGCTGGTGAGTTAAGTTGTGCAGAATTAGATGCTTTGATGTTCGATGAAGTGCCGTTAAATTCGTACGCACTCGCGCCATAACCAAATCTATCCGTAGTAGCTTTAACATTTGTCAAAGTCGCATGATTCGCAAAAGAAGACGAATCAAAACCAGACCCTTTAAATGAATATGAAGCTACTCTGCCAGCAGCAACCGTAGGTACTAAACTTTGTGCTGTGTACAATGCCGTTATTTGTACGTCAGTCAGTGCTGAATTATAAATAGTCACTTCATCAATCGAACCATTAAAATAATTGGCAGTATCAATCGGATTCCAGCCGATACCCAAAGGTTTGGTCGTATTGTTTAAATCGCCTGCAACAGCAACTGATTTTTTCAAAACACCGTTCACGTAAATTTTATCGTTCGTGCCGTCGTGCACCATAACGAGTTGTCGCCATGCACCAACCGGAAGCGATACAGAATCCGTATCCATATCTTTAATACCTGCTGCGCTATTGGTTGTAAAAACGGGTCTGCCATGCGAAGGCAACGAAATTTTCCAACGCTCTTGCCAGCCACCGTGCGAAAGCAAATACACTTCACCTTGTCCAGGTAGTTTATTGACTTTTACCCAAAAACTAATAGTTGTTTTGCCTGAATTTAATTGCGCTGCATTTTTTGCCGTTACTGCGCTCTGTACGCCATCGAAGGCAAAGGCGCTATTCGCAAAACCGAATCTATCTTGTGTAGGTGTTGCGCCGTTAATTGTGGCGTTATTTCCAAAAGTAGATAAGTCGTTGGCATTGCCAGTAAAAGAATATTGCGCTATCGGGACTTGTGCGAATAACGCAAAAGGCAAAAGGCAAAGGGCAAAAAGATAACTTGAGTAGGAAAACTTAAATAAGTAAGAATACCTTTTCATAAAAAGAACAGTTTTAATGATATAATAAAAATTTTTTGTCCTTACTCAGAGTATGGACTAAATAGTTGTTCGTTTATAGTTGCCAGAATCAGGATTTCAAGATTTAAGAATTTTCAGGATGCTGGTTTATGCTGCAATCCTGAAAATTCTTAAATCTTGAAATCCTAATTATAATTTCACAAATCGCGCAGTGGCAATTTTATTATCCGCTCGCATTGAAAGGATATAAAAACCATTTTGCAATGCACTAATATCTAATTTTGTGTCGGTGGTAGTGTCAGAAATAGTTTTATCGAAATAAACCCTTCCTAACAAATCGCTTACCTGTAAAAGTATTTTTGTATTGAATTGAAAAGGAAATTCAATTTTTATAAAATCGGATGCGGGGTTTGGTGTAATTCGTATCGTTAGTAAAGACGTTGCATGCAACGTCTTTACAGCAGTTAAACTTTGCTGGTATTGTGCTTTAGCAGTGGTTGGTGTAAGCGCATAATCATAAATTTTGACTTCATCTATTACGCCTTTAAAATTGTAATCCGCTATATCGGGCAACATTTGTCCCATCAGCAAAGCGAGCGTCGTTGTTCGAATATTCCCGGTCAAATTTTTATACGCTGTCAGAATGCCATTCAGGTATATTGCCATCGTTGCGCCGTCGTAAGTAGTAGTTATATGATAGAAATTATCAGTTGTGAGAATATTCGGTGCGTCGAGATCGGTAATGGTGTTGAGCGTATTTACCGTCCAGCGTAATTTTTTTTCAGGGGTGATCGATATTTTCCAGCGATTTTGCCAACTTCCGTGCGATACCAAAAATGTTTCTTTATCTGGTAAAGCCGATGCGCTAAACCAAACACTAACTGTAATGCCATTTTGAAAATTTAGTATTGGACTATTCGCCACTTTTACATTTTGCGCGCCCCCATTGAAATAACACGCTTTTTGTGATGCACCATTTCTATCGGGGACGTAAGCAACTCCTGATCCAATGCCATTAAGCATATTTCCACTGACATCATCCGCATTATTTGAGAATGGATAATAAGCTATCAAATTCCCAACCGAAGCATTGAAATTTTTAACCAGAATGGTCGTTACTGCTTGCACCAAAAGTCCGCCGTTATCTGTGACGACAACATTTATGGTGTAAATACCTTCTATTGCTGGTGCTGTCCATGAAACCGTTTTATTGGTATTAACCGTAAAACTTCCGCCATCAGCCGTCCATAAATAAGTTAGTGGATCGCCGTTCGGATCGGTAGCATTACAAGTGAATTGAACTGCTCCATTAGGATTTATAGTTGCAACGCTTTTCTGAATATCGGAAATAACCGGTGCTTGATTAATTTTGGTTACCACAGAAACGTCAATCGAAGCCGTATCGCTATTACCTTTTGTATCGGTTGCTATGACTTGAATTGTGGAGCCGCCAAGCATGGCGTCTCTACACATAACTGTATTTCCACTTCCTGAAATTTTTCCATTTGTCGTACTCCATTTGTAAATAATATTTCCACCATCGGGGTCAACGGCTGTTGCATAAACTGTTGTTGAATCTCCAATTTGAATTATTTTTTTGGAAGCTGCTAATGCTTTTATCCGAACCGATTTTGTGTAAACATTTTTCGATTGCTGAAAATCAACCACAATATTATTCACCAACATTTTATTTCTATTGTAAGAAACTTTCCCTCCAGCTGGCGTTATTGATACTAAAATAGATTGATTAGCAGGAATAGTTAAATTAATAGTGCCCGAAACATTTTTCGCAATGAATGTTTCACTCAATGCTTCGTAAATATCGGATGGCGTTGAACCAGCATCGAATGAAACAGATTTGTCGGTGTTATTTGGATTGAAAAACAGATAAGTTGGATATGCATCATTATGATAAAAATCTGTTTTTAATAGGTCAAGTTTCAAAATTTTTTCCACGTTTGTTGCTTCAACAATCGAACCTAAATAACCAATAGAGGAACTTCCGTACAAGGCGAGATTTGTCCCAGCCCAACCATTTTTAAGCGCATCACCTGTTGAAGCGGGTGAAAGTCCGTTTAATTTTTCGCGCAATGCTTCATAACCTATCACGTGATTCGGATCGTTTGCATTCGACCACGATGCAGCATCTTGTAAATTATCTGGCAAAAAACCTGGATAATACAAACGCGTTGCATTCGCTAAGTTTAAAACCCATTTGCCGATAGCACGTGCAAAGCGTTTGTCGTATCGCACCATAGGCACCAATGCTGCAGCTTGTTGCACACCATTGAGTTGAAAAGCGTAATCGTTACCCGCATCATTCGCTTCACCAACCAAGCCTGATACATCAAATCCACCCCATGTGCCTACAATTGTTCCCCACCCGCGAATTTCACCGCGATTGAATGACCAATTGACCATTTTTTGAACATCATACGTCGTGCCGAGTTCGGCGTTCATTTTGGCAGCGGCATAAATACCATACGGTAATTGCAATTCGTATGAAGGATTTGTTTGCCAATTGGCTAAAAATTCCATCGCCCATTCCGCGCCCTTCAAATAGTCTTTATTGCCCGTTTTTTTATAGGCATTGTATAAAACCCAAGCATATCCACCCGAAGCTTCAGGTTCTTTCACACCCGATGCATTACCTTGTGATGTTTTAAATTTCCAAGCGC
Source organism: Saprospiraceae bacterium (assembly GCA_043781915.1). Taxonomy (GTDB): domain Bacteria; phylum Bacteroidota; class Bacteroidia; order Chitinophagales; family Saprospiraceae; genus JAAFJT01. The sequence continues at coordinate 63,863 of JAYWBA010000107.1, read as the reverse complement.
GATAATTCATATTCGGATCCCTCCAAGGCGTATCACTTCCACCCATAGCGCGAACAGATTCTAAAAACTTATCGGCAATACTTGTAAATTGAAAATTGGCATCGCCTCCAACATTAGGGTTTAAGTCTAAAAGTTGATAGAAAAAAACATTGGGCATTACGTCATACCACCAATCGCCCCCACTGCTTGCACCCGCATTGTTCAAATAAATATTTTCGCCATTGGCTTTATTGAAAAAATCTTGCGACATCAACAACCAATTTTGTCCGAACTGATTGCTTTTATCAATGCCCACTAAACTCGCACCCACAAGCGAAGGCATAATATTCACTGCCTCACTTCCAGAAGGGCTACCCACATAACTCGCAATTTTTATAGTTTTATTCTGAGGATAATCTATTCCCGCGCCACCAATAGAAGCCAATGGTAAATATTGCCCCGTTTTATTGACATCGTAAACAAATGAATCGTATTGACGTGCTACTTGCTTCCAATTCCTGAGATTATAAGGTGCAGGCAAATTCGGCATTTTATCAATACGTGGAATAGCAATTTGTCCCGATTGACCAAACGTACTCGTGAGGAATAAGGAATAAATAAAAAGGAATAATGTTATCTTTTTCAATGTCATATTCTATTCAAATTAGTGTTTAAAAACCTATTAGGTGCGAAGCTCCTATCAGGTTTGAATTACTATAAACGAACCTGTTAGCAAACCTAATAGGAGCTTCGCACCTAATAGGTTGGTTGACTGACGTTAAAAACCGTCAACTAATAACCCGGGTTTTGCACCAAACTCGGATTCAAATCAATTTCTATTTGCGGTATCGGAAACACCTCGTGTTTACCCACTACAAACTCAGGAATATACTTCGCAGCAATTCCCCACCGCACCAAATCGAAAAAACGGTGACATTCAAAACCTAATTCTACTTGCCGTTCGTGGCGCACCGCATCGCGCATTGTTGCTTGATCGGTGGTTACAATTTTCGGCAACGTCGGCAACTTCGTTTGCAATCGCGCACGATTACGCACCAATTCGAGCGGCACTTGCGCTTCACTCACGCGATTTAATTCAGTCAATGCTTCGGCTTCAAACAGTAGAACTTCATCGAAGCGAATAGCGGTATAATTAATATCGCCATCCGCTTTTTGTGTTACAGTGCTATCGGGTTGTAAAAATTTTCGAGGGCTGAAATGCGTGGATGAAAATGAGTTTTTATACACCACGCCAAAATAATCTTCGTTATTTTGAGCCACTGTGAAATTCAGACGCGGGTCATTCGCTTCAAAAGCATTCACGAAGTTTTGTGTGACCTCAGCAAAGCCATAACCACCCACAATTTTTTTCGAGTACCACCATTGATTGAGTGAATTACCTAAATTCAGCGTCAAATTAGTGTGCTGAATTTCCCAAACTGATTCGGTATTATTTTGCGTTTTTTTTCTGAAATTATCTTGGTAATCGGGCATTAAAGCATAAATATTCAGTGCTTTTATTTTAGAAGTATAGTCAAGCACTTTCGTCCAATTTTTTTGATAGATACAAATTTTGGCAGCCAATCCCAATGCTGCACCTTTAGTGGCTCTGCCAACATCGGTTGAAGCATAACTATTAGGAAGTAATGAAGCCGCGAGGTCGCAATCAGATAAAATTTGAGTGTAAATATCTGCTTTAGGCGTGCGTGGTGATTTGAGTTTTTCGGGAGCCACAATGGTTGTAAATAGTGGTACATCGCCAAAAACTTGTGTCAATTGAAAATAATAGTAAGCACGTAAGAAAAGCGCTTCACCCGTCACTCTGTTCTGAACGGCTGCATCGAACGTAATGGTTTTTATTTTATCAAGCACCAAATTGCATTGCGTGATACCGTTGTAATTTAATTTCCAAAAACTATTTATTTCGTCTGTGCGCGGCGTGTGCGTGAGCGCATCTAAATCAGTTAAACCTTGGCGCGAACCATCACCACCTGTAATCGCTTCATCACTCGCGAGGGTGCCGAATGCCCAATAAAAATTGTTGTTCGTGTTACTGAACGTTAAATATTTATACGCTGCATTCACCGCTTGAATAGCATCGTCTTGGGTTTGAAAAAAAGAGCCAGCATCTAAAGTTGCAATGGGTTGTTTATCCAAAAATTTAGAACAAGATGCCATAAATACGATGGCAACAAAAAGGCAATATTTTATTTTTTTCAATGTCATATTCTTGTCTTTTACTTTGAGGTGTTTAAAAACCTATTAGGTGCGAAGCTCCTATTAGGTTTGAATTAAGATAAACAAACCTAATAGGAGCTTCGCACCTAATAGGTTGATTAAAACTAAAAATCAATTTTAAAACCCGCTATAATTGTTCGTGGCGCAGGCACCGTTCCCCAATCAACACCAACTGCCAGATCAGATGAAAGCCCCAAGCCTTTTGTATCGTTCGAATTCGCTTGAATTTCTGGATCCAAACCCGTGTATTTTGTCCAAGTGAATGCATTTTGAACGGTAGCGTAAATGCGACATCCACCGATGTTTTTCAAATGCAAAACATCTTTTAAATTATACCCTAAAGAAATATTTCGAATGCGGAAATAAGAACCATCTTCCAAAAAGCGCGTTGATGAGCGAGCGTTTCCGTTGCGGTCATCGATAGTTACTAATGGTATATTTGTGTTTGTGTTTGTCGGTGTCCATCGATTTAAAATTTCTTGGTACGAATTAAATCCGCGTGCCTGAGCATCGTAAGCGAAATTTCCATACAAGAAATAAACATCGTTGCCTTGTATGCCTTGACCGAGCAACGAAAAATCAAAATTCTTCCAACTCAAACTGATATTAATACCGTAAGTGAAATTAGGAAATGGGCTACCTGCATGAACGCGGTCTTTATCGTCAATTTTGCCGTCGCCGTTAACATCTGCAAATTTTACATCACCAGCGCGCGTATAAACAGTTTGGAATGGACTCGCATCTACTTCTGCTTTCGATTGGAAAATGCCGAGCATTTTATACAAATAAAATGAGCCAATCGGGTAACCTGCTTCTGTTCGCGTGAGCGGTCCATCGCCTAAACCAAATCCACCCAAAATTGGCTCGCTGCCAGCAATGTTGAGGACTTTATTTTGTAAAAAAGAAATGTTTGCGCCAATACTGTATCGTAAGGGCGAATTGCTATTCGACCCTGCTTTGCCTTTGTAAATCAAACCCAATTCCAAACCTTTATTTTCAACCGAACCCGCATTAACATACGGCGGATTTTGCGAACCTCCCGCTTGTGGCACAGGCACACGCACTAAAATATCGTCTGTTCTTTTTCTGAACACGTCAATAATCAACGACAGGCGATCTTGCCAAAAACTGGCATCCAAACCGATATTGGTTTGCGTTGTCGTTTCCCATTTTACATTGCTGTTACCTGTTTCAACTATCGTTGCACCCGTTATGCTTTTATCGCCCAAAGAATATACTTGCTGACCCGTTGCCACCAAAGAACTGTATGGATAATTGCCAATTTCTTGATTGCCGAGTTGTCCCCAACTCGCTCTTATTTTTAATGAAGAAATAAAGGGGTCGGGTGTCAGGAGTCGGGTATCAGGACTGTTTATCGCCTGACTCCTGTTACCTGATACCTGACTGCTGATTATATTCCATGCTGCCGAAACAGACGGAAAACTTCCCCAACGATTGTTCGGACCAAATCGCGAAGAACCATCGCGACGAACAGAAGCACTGAGTACGTAGCGGTTATCGAATGAATAACCCACTTGACCAAAATAAGAAAGCAACGACCATTCGGTTGCAACGCCCGATGCACCAATATTATTTAAATCGGCAGGAATACTCGCATTGATGTATCGAAACAGCGAATCGGTTCTTCTAAAATTATTAGCCGATGCACCCAAATAATCCGTGTGATTTTGAATCGCTTCGGTACCGATGAGTGCCGAAAAACGGTGCTTACCCAAAGTTTTTGAATAATCGGCAGTGTTGTTCCATATCAATGTTTGATCGAAAACGCGTCCTTCATTCAAAGAAGTGGGACTGTAAATCGCATCTGAAAGTCGGATTTTAAACAATTTTTCATCTTGAAATAAAAAATCACCGCCCAAACTTGTCCTAAGTTTCAAACCATCAAATGGAGCATATTCCGCAAAAACATTTCCGAAAATGCGGTAACGTTTAATTGTCCAATCTGTATTGTTTATAAAAACAATCGGATTCGCGTTGCCATCACCATAGAGCGTTGGGTCGCCGAGTTCGGAAGTAACGTTAATGTATCTTCCATCAGGATAACGCAACGGAAAAAGCGGTGCCGTAATTAAAGCATATCGAATGCCGCTCAATTCATTACCTGCGCCCGTGCCATCGCCCGAAGAACCAACCAATTTTCTATTCGTGATTGAAAAAGAAAAGTTATTGCCTATTTTAAATTTTTTATCGCCCACTTCGCCATTAAATCGCAATTGATATTTATCAAAGCCTTGCCCTAAAAAAACGCCATCCTGTGTTTGGTATTCACCAGAAAGATAAAAATTTGCATTTTCATTGCCGCCATTGCCTGTAAACGCATAATGTTGAATGGGTGCGGTGCGAAAAACCATACTCAACCAATCGTTATCGGGAAGATTGCTTAAAATGCTGGGGTCATAAGTTTTTATTTGACGAATGGGGTCGCGTTGCGCATTGGCGTTCGTAATCGCCTCGTTCCTTATGGTTAAATAATCTTTAGCGTTTAAAAGTTTGGGTAGATTCACTGCATTCTGAATGCCCGTATAAGCATCGAACGAAAATTTAGGTTTGCCACCTTTTCCGCGTTTAGTTGTTATTAATACCACACCATTCGCTGCGCGTGCACCATAAATAGCAGCAGCACCATCTTTTAAAATATCGATGGATTCAATATCGGCGACCGAAAACATATTAATGTTGGTGATAGTCGGCACGCCATCGACAATATACAAGGGATTATTATTTCCTAAAGTGCCAGCACCGCGAATACGAACGGCAATATCGTCGCCCGGCGCACCAGAAACTTGCGTGACCATAACACCGGGCGATTGACCTTGCAAGGCTTGATCAACACCCAGAACAACTAAATTTTCAATATCTTTCGATTTTATAGAGGCAATTGCTGTTGAAACATTTGAGCGAATTTCTTTTTTATAGCCCGTTACAACTACATCTTTCAGAACAGAATTACTCGCTTGCATTATAACGCGCATGGGAGAGGCGCTGACAGGAATTTCTAAATTTTCTAAACCGACATAACTAAAAACTAAAACAGCATTGTTTGAAGCGACATTTAAGTTGAAAATGCCATCCGCGTTGGTGATACTACCATTGAGTGTACCTTTTTCTAAAACATTAGCACCAATGATAGGCAACTGATCTTCGGAAGATGTGACAACACCACTAATAGAAATTGATTGAGCATTTAGAGCAAATGGCAAAAAGCAAATGGCAAAAAGCAAAACGCAAATGGCAAAATGAAGGGAGCAAAATTTGCCGTTTACTTTCTCCAATTTGCCTTTTGCCTTTTGCCTTTTGAAAAATTTTTGAATAAAATAGAACCATTTATAATCATTTTTATGTCTTGATGATAAAGGTATTTGTTTTTTTTAGGTGACTTTGATACTATGCGGTCGAAATGTTGTACTTTTATGAAATGGACTATTTATTTTAAAATTCTTTTCTGTATGAGTTAATTTTCAACACATAAAATTCTTTGGAATGAATATTTATCAAGAGATTACACCGTTAAAAGCATTAGACATTTTTGTCGTTTTAGATTCTTCGAACAACGGATTTGATTATCCTATTCACAATCATCCTGAATATGAATTAAATTTTATCTCAGGCATGTCGGGCATACGCATCGTTGGCGATTCGACTGAGCGCTATGAAAATTCTGATTTGGTTTTGCTGGGACCGAATTTATTTCATAAATGGGAAGGTGATGCTGATTTGCAAACAAAGAAAAACGATTATCGCGTTATTACCATCCAATTTGGTATGGGATTATTTAACGGGCAGTTTTTTCAGAAAGAAAGGTTCTATAAAATCCGCAAACTTTTACAGGATTCGAAAAAAGGCATCAAGTTTTTAGAAAAAACAATAAATGAAGTAAAGCCAATCATATTCAATTTAACCCAAGACAAAGGCTTCAAGAATGTGATTGAATTTTTGCAATTGCTCGATGTGCTATCTGAATCAGAAGATACCTGTTTTCTATCGAGCGATGGTTTTTCGAATAAGGCATTTAGCGCTGATACTACCCGCATTCAGACTGTGAATAATTATATTTTAAAGAATTTTACAAAAACGGATTTGAAAATTGGCGATGTTGCTTCACTCATTAATATGACTGATTCCGCATTCAGTCATTTTTTTCATAAATTTGCTTTTCGGAGTTTCACACAATTCTTAGTAGATATTAGAATTGGACATGCTTGTAAACTTATCCTCGAAACTGACGAAACGATTGGGCAAATAAGTTATCAATCGGGATTTAATAATATTGCCAACTTCAATCGCCTTTTTAAAAAATATCGCCACTGCACACCCATTGAGTATCGGCGTCGTTACACAGAGAAGAATACTTTCGATTGGACAAACCAAGCAACGCCATGGCAATTTGTGCCTTCTACAAATAAAAATCAAAAACCTATTGAGCCGCATTTTACAACGCAGTTGGTACATGTGTAAAAAAAAGCATTATCAAACTTACGCTCGATAATGCTTAAAAACAATACTATGAGGTGCGCCCGACAGGATTTGAACCTATGACCCTCTGATTATGAGTCAGATGCTACTAACCAACTGAGCTACGGGCGCAATTTTGTAATTCGTAATCATTAAGCTAAAGCTGAATTGTTAATCAGTTTCCCGCAGATTAGGCAGATTTTCTCGCAGATTTTGTAGATTTTCACAACTAATCTAATTAACAATCTGCTGAATCTGCGAGAAAATCTGCCTAAATCTGCGGGAAAATTATCTACGCAAACAGTTATATTTATTCTTCATTAAATCTCATTGAGTGTTCAGAATAAATTTATTCAAGAAAAAATATTTTTCAAAACACAATTTAATATTTGAAGGACGCAAAAGTAACAATAGTTGTTATGTTTCAATTCATGAGTCGAACAGTTGAAAAGTAACAATTGTTGTTCTGTTTAAATTACTAAATTTCATTTTCCTCTCATAACTCATCACTAATCCCTCAATTCATATCCATGTTGTGAAAAACATTGATGACATCGTCATCATCTTCCAATTTATCAATCAGCTTAATGACATCATCTACTTTATCGTCTTCGATTTGTTTAATCAGGTTTGGAATACGTTCTGCGCCGGCTTCTTCAACGTCGATTTTTTTATCTTCAAAAAACTTTTGCATCGAACCGAAATCGGTGAAAGCAGCGTAGAAAATATATTCGTCTTCATCGAGTTTAAATTCTTCCAAGCCTGCATCAATCATTTCAAGTTCCAATTCTTCAATATCAAGCACATGCTCTTTTTTGACTTTAAAAAAACTTTTGCGCGTAAATAAAGAATCTAACGAACCCGACGTACCAAGTTTACCATTAGTTTTAGTGAAATAACTGCGCACGTTGGCAACAGTCCGCGTCGGATTATCTGTCAGCGTTTCAATAAAAACAGCAATACCATGTGGTGCATAGCCCTCGTAAACTACTTCGTCGTAATTTTCAGAATCCTTTGAGGTGCCGCGTTTAATTGCCGCATCTACATTGGCTTTAGGCATATTAACTTTCTTAGCATTCTGAATGGCTAAACGCAGTCTCGGATTTGTTTCGGGCACACCTCCTCCTTCTTTAATAGCAATGGCTATTTCTTTCCCAATTTTGGTGAACGCTTTTGCCATTGCGCCCCAACGCTTCATTTTTTTCTCTTTTCTATATTCGAACGCACGTCCCATAAATCAATTTTGTATTAAAACGGCGCAAAAATATTCTTTTTTTATGGTTAAAACAAATTAATGCGTTTTAATTTTGAGGCTTCTCTCGTAGATAATTTCCCGCAGACTTCGCTGACTTTCGCAGATTTATTATACATTCTGCGAAAGTCAGCGAAGTCTGCGGGAAATATAGCCTACGTAATGAATAGTCTGCGGAAAATTTTTCTACAAGAACCACTACCGATTCTTAAAAGCCTCCAATGCTTTTTTAGTCGTTTCGGAAAGAACAAGTTTAGCACTGATGTTGGCATTATACAAAATGCGTTTTTCCAAACTTTTTATATCGCCAGAATTTGCCCAATTCATGCGTTTAATTTCTTGCAACGCTTCTGCCGAATATTGCGCTGTTGTTTCAGCCCAAAGTTTTGAAGCTGTTTGAAGGTCAGAATAATCTTTTACAACTGTATTGAAAATGCCATTGTTTTTCGCCCAATCATATGTGTGCCAAATAGTTGGTAAATAAGCTAAATGTGCAAAAGCAGCTGCGCCTGTTTTGCGCTGAACAACGGGACCAATCACAAAAGGACCGATACCAATAGCGAGCTCGCTCAATTTTATAGCTGCGTTTTCAGTGGCGATGCAATAATCGGCTGCGGCGCAAATACCGACACCACCACCGACTGCTTTACCTTGAACAGCAACTACAATCGGTTGACGCGTAGTCATCATCGCAATCATTAATTCTGCGAAGCCAAGAAAAAAATGTTTGGCTTCTTTTCCAGTTTTAATCGCTAAAAGTTCATCGAAATTAGCACCCGCGCAAAATGTTTTTTCGCCCGCGCTGCGCAAAAGAATAATCTTCACATCAGGGTTTACATCTATCGATTTTAGTGCTGCAATCATTTCATCGAGCAGAAAACGCGGCAGCGCATTTTGCGAAGGATGAAAAAATGTAATGGTGGCAACATTTTTTTCGATGGCGGTATTTACAAAAGCATCCATAAATCGAATTTAGAGAAATAATCCTGAAAAGTATTTAATCTTGATTGGTTTTATCGAGAACATATTCTTTGAACCAGGCTGGAAAATCATTGGTTTTTATTCCAATCAAATTTCCATCTGTAATTTCTGCAATAAATTGAAGTTGTGAACCAGAATTATCGAAAATGTAAGCGCGGTTTGTATTTTTAATCGCATCCATCAAATAATTTAAAGACCGATAATAACGATCAATAATTTTATTTTCAGGCACATTATGCCCACCGTTTGCAACACGATTTTTTACGCGCGAAATATTTATAATCGGATTTTCGGTTGCTACAAAATATAAATAAGTACGATAACCCAAATTTTGAGCTTGTTTAAGAATATCAATCTTATCGGGAGATGACATGACAGTTTCAAAAGTAAAGGACTTTTTCTGTTGAAGTAATTTTTGTCGGATAAAATCGGCTGTTACAGAAGCAAAGTATGAGTTAAATCGAACGCTATTTAGATATAGCTTACCTTCAATAAACTTAAATTCATTTGCATTTAGTATTAAACCTGCTTTTTCAAGTAACGTAGAATGTCCAAAAAAATCGAGTATTTCTATTTGAGTAGTTGTAATTCCGTATTGAGTTAAATCTAAAAAGTTAGACTGCTTAATTTCTTTTTCAATTTCATCAGGGTTTATGTAAATGTTTACTAACTTAGATTTGATAAGGTCTTTGATAGAACTTTTACCTGAACCATTCGGACCCGCAAACATTCTTAATCGAGGGGAGGTACTTTTCATTTAATAAGAATTGGATTTTTAATTTCCATTTTTATGCGCGGTGGGATATTTTTAATAAACTTTTTTGACCCATCGGGAAACACTTCGATTAATTTTCCATCTTCGGCAATAGTAACACTTAGTCCGTTAGAAAGCGCATCCCAATACGCTTTGCGCGTAGCTAAAGCGGCTAATTCTGGAATTTGTTGCTCTAAAAAATCTATTTCTTTTTCAGTAAGTTTCATCAATTATTGATTTATTTTCCAAAAATAGCTTTAACTTAACTTCTAAACAAAATTTCTTTATAATTTTTTCCCAATTATCTGATTTTCTCCAATAAGCCCAAATGTTCGCGAATCAACAGAAACAGCTTTATTGTCGCCTTCTACGAAATAATAATTTTGTTTGAAAACGTAACTGTTAGCTTCTTTGTTATTGATGTAAATTTTGTTGAGTATTTTTCCTGCGGGGATGTGCTCGCAGTTTTCGATGAGGGGTTTGTAGAAATCGAAATTGTACTCATTAATTACCACTGAATCCTTAAATTTAGGAATCTTGTAAATAGTGCGATTAAAATTTTCATCAGGGGGAGGAGGTGGATCATACTCTCTAATTGGAGGTAATGATGGCATAAAAGTATCCCTTGAACAAAAATAATCTTTGCCTTCCCAAATTAAATAATCTTGCGGCATTCCCACAATCCGCTTAACAAAATTTTCTCTATTGTGCTCAAAGCCAATAATATCACCGCGTTTATAACTGCCCAATTTTATTTTATTCAGCCAAACTTTTGAACCAGTTTTAATGGTAGGTACCATAGAATCGGTGGGTACAGTGAAGACCTCGAAAGCGAAAAACTTTACGGCGAAACCGAGGAGGACGGCGAATAAAACTAACAATAAGAATCTAGTCATTATTTCGGATTGTAGAGACGCGATTTATCGCGTCTTGATCGTATTAAAGACGCGGTAAATCGCGTCTCTACGTCAAAAATAATAATTAAATACCATTCGCGCATTAAACGGTGTGCCGGGTGTGAAATTTAGTTCAGTTACGGGTGCGGTTTCCGTTTTTAACTGCGATTCCGTCGCAAATTGCGCCTCATTCCATTTTACGTTAAGTAAATTATCGACATGAAAACCGACGCGATATTGTTTTGTGCGGTAAAACAAATTGGCATCTAAAACGGTATAACCGAGCGCTGTGATTGAATTATCTTCAATGGCAGGTCTATCGTTTAAATGGCGATAACGCAAAGAACCTTCTAAACCCATCGGAAAATGTACCGTCACGCCACCCGTTGAACTGAGTGTTGGTGCCAATGGAATAAAATAGTTTTCTTTTAGAACACTGCCGAAAGTTTTATCAACCAATCTGCCATGTGCGTAGTTTATGTCGGCATCAATAAAAAGCCAATCGGTTAAATTGGAGCGGACACTCACATCTATACCAATTCTGCGCGATGCGCCGTTATCGGAAGTTGTACCATCGTCTCCAGAAAAAACGAGTTCATTTTGCAATTCCATTCCCCACAAAGCGGCAGTAACAACGGTATTTTTGAATGGATGAACCAATACACCGATTTCTCCGCCGAATAAATCGGGCAATGCGTGATTGCCCAAATCTTGCACAACAGCGCGCGCATCGTTCGAGTGAAATCCACGTCCAAAATTTAGGAATAATTTATTTTTATCGCTGAGTGCGTAAGTTAAATTAACCTTGGGCGCTATTTGCGTTTGGTAATTGGTATTGGTGTAATTTGTATGGCTCGAATCGGATGGCAGTAAATCTTTGACATCGAAATTAAAATAATTGAAGCGCAAGCCAACCTCAGCACTTAATTTGGGTGTTAAATGGTACACATCTTTCAGGAACACACTGTAATTGGTTTCTGAAACATTGGCAGCAGCGACGGCATTTAAAAATTCACGAGAGGTTACATGGTTAATATGGTTTTCAAGCGCATCGTGACGCAAACTGCCACCGATGGTGAATTTATTATTTTCTGAATTAATGCTGTATTCTGTATTCAAACCCGATACCCAACGATTGTCTTTCTGGTTAATTTCATCGCCATTAATCGGATCAAGTTTATAAAAAGTAAAATTAGAATAGAGATTAAAATCGTATTTCGACACGTAAGTCTGGAATTTAAAAGATTGATTTTTTTCGGTGTTTGAATACGTTAAACTCGCATTTTGGCGCGATGTGTTGCCACCTTCCGAATTATCGATACTACCAAAGCGCGAAATTGTACCATCTTCAACAGCACGTGAAGGCACTTGACCCGACGCATTCCAATCAGAATTAAAATGTGTTAGTAAAAGCGATAACGAAGCGTTTGGAGTGATATCGTATTTAGTTTTTGACATAAAACTAAACCGTTTAAAATCTTGCGAAGCATTGAAATAACTCGGTGAAAAAATATATTCTGATGCGACGTACGAGGAGATTTTATCGTTCTTAAAAGGCAATTGATACATCAACAATGCGCGCGAATTACTAAAAGCGCGTTGCGTCGGCGTTGTTCCTACTTCTAATTGAACCGTATTGTTTTCTAACCTATCTAAAGTTTTAAATTTAACAGCACCCGCCGTTGCAAAATCGCCGAGATCAGCAAAGTACGGACCCTTTGCAATATCAATATTTTTTACTGTTTCTGGAATCAAAAAGTGCATATCCAAATAACCTTGCCCGTGTCCGTGCGAAGGCATATTAATTGGGATGCCGTCTAAAAAACCTGCTACATCCGTGCCATGGTCGCAATCGAAACCACGTAAAAATATTTGTTCTGCTTTGCCGCCGCCTGCGTGTTGCGCGGTGAATAAACCCGGTACGTTGCGCAGCATATCTTGCGCAGAATTGATAGGACGTAATTGAATATCGATAGCATTAATAACGCTCGACGTTGCTGCCGACGTTGCTCTATCGGTTTTAATTAAAATTTCTGGTAATTTCAGGGCGTTGTATCTCAAAAATACGCGCACTGTTTTAACGGTATTGGGTTCTATAGTTATTGCCATTTCTTTCGATTGATAGCCCAACATTTCGATACGCAATAAATGCGTACCCACTTCAATATCTGGTAAATTAAAACTGCCATTTTCATCAGTGACTAACTTAATGTTTTCGATTGAAATAGTTGCACCAATGAGTGGTGCATTGGCAGCATCGTCAAAAATTACACCTGAAACGCCACCAAATGTTTTGGCAGCTATGCTCGCGATTCCCAAAAATAAGAGTGCAAGAATTGAGAGTAATTTTTTGAATTCCATAACGTGCTTAATTTTTTATTTTTTTATGAAGATACTTTTAAACTCACTTACGAGGTTTCAACCTAAGTCGGTTTTTATTTAGAAAAAATCTTAAAAACATAAAATGATTTAACCACAAGTAGTATCAAATTCAAAAATTAAGTGGCGTATTGGTTCAAAAACAAATTAAGATATAAGTATAAAATTAATTGTAATTTAAAAAAACAAGAGTAATATTGTCGTGCTTTTCGTTGTTAAGTAAGAAAAATATAAAAAGTACGTCAAAACTTTCGCATATTCACGAGTTAGCGGTAATTGAAAATAAAATACCGAATTCAATAAATTAGTGCAATAAATTAAATTACAAAAACTATGAGTTATAAGAATGTACTCTTGAAATACTTAGTATTATTCTATCTGGTTGGCATATTCACAATTTCATTAGTTAATGCTCAAACTAACAACCCACGAGAAATTATTCCTCTTGATGATGGATGGCGTTTTTGGTTAGGAGATGACCAGTCTGTTAAACAGATTACATTCGATGACTCCAAATGGCAAACCCTGAACGTGCCGCACGATTGGAGCATTGAAGGTTCCGTTAATCCACCACCTTCCGGTGATAAAAACAGTGGCTACTTCATCCACGGCATTGGTTGGTATCGTAAAAGTTTCTTGTCTCCCGACACCCTCAAGAAGGTTGTGATTGAGTTCGATGCGGTTTACATGAACAGTGAAGTATGGATCAATGGTCAGTTCCTCGGACAAAAACCTTACGGCTTTATTGGTTTTCGCTATGATATAACTGAATTTCTCAAAAGAGATGGCTCACAAAATGTTATAGCCGTTCGTGTTGATGATTCATCCGATCCCTCTCTACGTTGGTATGCTGGCTCTGGTATTTACAGGCATGTACGTTTAATTACCACCGGATATACTCATTTTCATCTCGATGGCGGTATCAGCATCTCAACACCCGAGATTTCAGCAGAGAAAGCTGTTGTTAAAACAGATTACATTATAGATCTCAATTTCTTTACTGAACAGGAACAGCAAGCCTGGGTGAAGGATCCTTGGAAAGTTAAGCCTCAAACTAAGTATATCACATTGCGAAGTTGTGTATTATCTCTGGAAGGCAAAATTGTTGCATGTGCTGAATCAAAACTATCATTACAAAGCATGCACCCAGGTCAACATGCTACACAACAAATTGCTGTTCCAAATCCGCGTCTTTGGTCTGATAGTACTCCTAATCTCTATCAATTGCGGAGTACCCTGATACTTGACGGACTGACACTCGACGAAACCACTACAACATTTGGAATTCGTAAACTCGAATTCATTCCCGATCACGGGTTGTTTGTTAACGGCAAGTCCACTAAACTTAAGGGTGTTTGTTTGCATCAGGATGGAGGGTCATTCGGCAATGCAGTACCCATTGCAATTTGGGCTTATCGCCTTGGTTTGTTAAAGGAAATGGGCTGCAATGCCATTCGCCCAAGCCATCACCCATTTGCTCCGGAGTTTTATGATTTATGTGATCAGCTTGGCTTTTACGTTTTTGATGAAGCTTTCGACGAATGGACACGTGACTGGACACTCAATTTTACTGAAAATACACGGGGCAAAGCAAAATATGGCTATCACCTGTATTTTAACCAATGGTATGAAACTGACCTTCGGGCTATGCTACGCCGCGACCGAAATCATCCCAGTGTAATTTTATATAGTATTGGTAACGAAATTCCCGATCAATTCAATGACGATGGATGGAAGCTTGCAAAAAAACTAATTACAATTTGTCACGAAGAAGACTCCACACGTCCAGCTACTTCAGCTTGTGATCAGTCATTTGTTTCATCACGAAATGGTTTCATGGATCAACTTGATATAGCTGGATATAATTATATTGACCGCCTGTACGGCGACAGCACATATATCCCCGAACATCTACGTTTTCCACACCGTCTCTTTCTGGGAACTGAAACAACCCATCACATTCGTAATTGGCTTGGCGTTCGGGATAATGACTATGTTATTGGTGATTTTATATGGACGGGTATCGATTATTTAGGAGAGACTGGCGTTTTACCCAACCGAGGCAGTCATGCCGGCGAAATCGACATTGCAGGAGGAAAGAAAACCGGCTTTTACCAACGTGCTGCATATTGGCGTAATGATCCGGTATTACAACTTTTCGTACTTACTGGCGAGAAACCTAAAAATGCCTGGCAATCCCCACCGGCACTCCTCAAATGGAACTATCCGGAAAAAACAAATGTTACTGTAAGAGTTGCTTCCAATTGCGACGAAGTAGAATTGTTCTTAAACAATCGTTCCCTTGGAAAAAACGCTATTTCGCACAATTTATATTCAAATGACTGGAGCGTAGACTATAAATCTGGAGAACTTAAAGCAATTGGGTATAATAAAGGTAAACAAGTTGCTACTTCCAAACTATTTACAACCAATGTAGCCTCAAAGCTTCAGATTACATCGTTGCCATTGCCAATTGCAAGTGACATCGTTTTATGTGAAGTTACAGTAACTGATAAAGCCGGCTTGAAAGTAATAGATGGAAAGGCTGCCATTACTGTACAAGTTGAGGGTGGAGGTAAGCTTATCGGGCTTGACAACGGAGAACTTGATTATACAGGTTTATTTAAGACAGATACCCGCAACTCCTACGAGGGACGCCTCCTTGTTGCGGTGAAGCGGACATCGCAGTCAGCAGATGGCGAAATTCGTATTACAGCCTCTGCACCTGATTTGTCATCCACCATTTTAAAAGTAAAGTAAAAGCAGGCAAAACGAATATTCAATACAAGATTTTATGATAAGAGGGTGTTTAAACTGAATTTTAATTTTTAAACAATTTAATAAATTAATGAAATTATCCACAGCCATTATTCACCAACACAATGTCAAAGACAACAGTGGTGCGGTGATGTCGCCAATTGTTATGGCTACAACCTTTGAGCGAAATGAGGACCAACTCACTTATCCGCAAGGATATCTCTACGCTCGCTACGACAATCCGAATAGAAATTCGTTAGAAAATAAATTGGCTGATATGGAAGGCGGTGCCACCTGCATCAGTTTCGCATCCGGATTAGCGGCAGCCACATCCGTTTTCCAAAGTTTAAAGTCAGGCGACCACATCATCTTGGCAGATGATACGTATTTCTCCATGCGCACTATTGTCAATACACTTTATGCAGGTTTTGGTCTGAGTTATACGCTTGTAGATTTAACCAATCTCGAAAATTTGAGGCAGTCCATTCAACCCAATACAAAATTGATTTGGATGGAATCTCCTTCCAATCCAAGTATTAAAGTCACAGATATTGCAGCCGTTGTAAAAATAGCCAAAGAACAGGGATGCTTCACTGTCGTCGATAATACTTGGGCAACACCTTTATATACAAAGCCATTGGCTTTAGGCGTTGATATTGTTCTGCATTCAACGACAAAATATATGGGCGGGCACAGCGACATTTTAGGTGGTGCCTTAATATTCAAAGAAAATAATGAAAGAGCCGACTTCATCAGAAAAGTACAAAGATTAGGAGGTGCTGTTCCTTCTCCATTCGACTGTTGGTTATTGTGCAGAAGTTTAGCCACATTTACTGCAAGAATGTCTATTCACTCTGCCAATGCGATGAAATTAGCAAAGTTTTTAGAAAAAGAATC
Source organism: Saprospiraceae bacterium (assembly GCA_043781915.1). Classification (GTDB taxonomy): domain Bacteria; phylum Bacteroidota; class Bacteroidia; order Chitinophagales; family Saprospiraceae; genus JAAFJT01. Next base: position 47,257 of record JAYWBA010000107.1, on the reverse strand, counting down.
TAAAATTGAAAGCGTCTTATATCCCGGCTTGCCTTCTCATCCACAACACGCTATTGCTGCCAAACAAATGAAAGGAGGATACAGCGGTATGTTATCCATTTTGGTGAAAGGGGGCAGTGAAAAAGCATTAAGATTGTGTTCTCTTTTGAAATTATTTACCCATGCTACCAGTTTGGGAGGGGTAGAAAGTTTAATAGAACATCGAAAATCTGTAGAAAGCCCAGATTCTCCAACGCCTGATAATTTATTAAGAGTATCGGTGGGCATAGAAGACATTGGTGATTTGATTGCTGATTTTAAACAGGCTCTAAAATTGTTATAGACCGTTGGCGCAACGTGTATATAAATGGTTCAACACTCTTGCAAGGGTGAAACTTGCAAGAGGGTGAGAATTTTCATTTTTTAAAGATGGATGGGTAGTAGTAAATAATCGAATTAAAATCTTCACTACTTTTCTAATCTGCTCGCGTATTATATTTTAGTTTTTAAGCGACAAAGCGGTGTGATGACAAGCATTAAACGCGCAGGTGCAGATATGATTGCTACGTATTTTGCGCAACAGGTGGTGGAGTTGCTGCATTAGTCCGTTTTTTTCTTTTTCGCTTTTGCTTTTTTCTGTTTTGGAGTGGAAACAATTTTAGTTTTGCCATTTTTGTCTGTTATAGGAATACCACGAGTCTCTATTATTTCATTAGCACGCGCTAACTTATAGGCAAAAGATTGCTCTTGTACAAGACTTATTTCTTCTGCATCTAGTTTATATTCTTGAACTTTCATTTTTACTACTTCCTTTCCACTCTCATCGGGCGGAAATCTTGTTCCAATAATTTTTCCATTTTCAATAATTGGAACGCCATAGATTCGTAGCATCTCATTCACTTGAGCGAGATTTTCTTCAAACATAGGAACATCGTTGTATTTATCCAACTCAGGATTATATTTAAAACCTTTTAACTCTACCCTCACTATCTGTTCAGCTTTCATAAAAAATTATTTTTTCTTTGTAATAAAAAACCGCGATACCTTGTGTTACGGATAAAGGGTTGCCAATCAGTTTCAGTTAGTCCATAGACTTCGAAATCTTCATAAATCTTCTCAAAATATTTGGAGATTCCTATTTGATATAACCTAACACGCGCTTTATTAGTTCCTCTAATAATAATAACTGAATTTGGTTTATTTTGAGTGAAAGAATAAACAGTTGATGCAACTGTTGCTAAAACTTTTTCAAAATCACCATTATCGGAAATTACCTTATCGTCGAGAATCCCATTTTTTAAATCTTTATCGCCAAAACCAAGATTAAAAACATTTCCTATTCCAGTTTTATCAAATCTGACAATCTTAGTAATTTCCCCTTTCTTACCAGTACTTTTAAACTCAAAGATTGAGTCCAAGTAGTTATTGTCAATCTCATAGCGGTCTTCAATAAACATGTTTTTTGTTAGTTTTCTCAGAACAAAGATAAAGTGATAGCTTTTATTTTAGAAAGTTATTCACTTGTTTTTTTTGTTTAAACACCCACATAAGCCCTATCTCTAGGCGAAAGTACACCCAAAACAATATCGGCTTTTGAAATACCTTTAGCTTCGAGTTCAGGTGTGATAGAAATATCCGTGTTGTTTTCTTGTATCCAAATTTTCCCGTCTAAAATATCGAAATGAAAAATGCAATAGTGAAACCTTTTACCTGATTGCCAACCCATTTTAACCAATTCAAAATGATTGCGCTTAAAATCGCAAATAACCTGAGTGTCTAAATCAGGTTCTTTGAAATATGCAGCGTAGTCTTCCAAGATTTCGGTTATAGCCGTTTGATACTTTTTTATTTTGAGCATTTATTTTGTTTTTAAATAAAATAATCAAATTCAAATCATAAGATTCAGTTCAAAATTTTTGGTTAAGTTGTTAATTTATCTAACTCATTAATAATTAATTCTGCCCTTTGTTCTAAAAATTTATCGTAGTCATTGCTTTGATAAATTCCAGCATCAGATGGAATTAGATTTGACTTCAATATTTCTTCGAAATATAAATTAGGAATTAATTCAAAGAAATACATTGATGGACTTTTCTTTGAAATCTTTTTATTACTATCTGCTGGTAAGAAACAGAAATTAGTTAAACTAAAAATTTTTTGATGTGGAATTCCTTGTTCTTTTAGATAAGAATTTGGGAAGATGTGATGATATTGTTTCCTATTATATTCTGACAGTGATTTTGAAATATCTATTTTGACTCCTTTTACTAAATCTTTGGGATTTCTTTGAGCCATTAATAGCAAAAATGCTCTTGTCAACGGATTTGCTTTCGAAAATGTAGTTTCAATTAATTCATTTTTGTTTACTGTATATTTAATTTTTGTCGTTTCTAAATAGTTATTATTTCTTATTTCAGTGATTCTCGTTATGTCAACATTCATTTTTTCAGTTGTTTGACCAGTTGAGTATCTATTTGAAAATGAAGTTTTCCAAAACCATTTTTTTAATTCATTTAGTTGTTCATTAGATGGAGAACCTTGTATGCTAAAAAATTTTGTAATGGCAACTATCAATTGAGGATATGGCAAAAAATCCATGTGAGCGCAATTTAAATCCGAAGAAATAAAATCAATACCTTTTCTCAAAGATTCACAAAAATGTTTCCAATTGTCTCTTACTTGTTCACCTGTTAAAATAGTTACTGCTTTTGTAGTTGTATCATCGCTAATCAATCCAGAAATAGCTTGTAATAAAATATTTTGGGTTAAATCACCAAAATTTTTTTCTTCTAACTCATCTAATAGTTCAGTTATAGATTCTAACAAATGAAAATTATCTGTCCAAGTCCAAGCTGTCATCAAATCGAGAGTAGTTAGTTTAGTTCCTGTATTATTAACTCTTTCAAAAATAATTCCGACTTCATTTTTTTCTCTGTTTTTTATAGTAACAACAGGTAGTTCATAATTTATAAATTTAGAGTAAAGCTCTTGAGCATCATTATGATATTTAGGGTCTAAGGTTTTCAAATAATCAAAAAATTTTGCACCATTAAAAAACCCTCTTAAATTCACTGACTCGTTTGAATTTGGATTAGTTTCATTTTTTGAAATAAAAGTTTTAGTATTAAAATTGTAGCATATTTCGAATATATCTAAGTTTGGATTATATTTTTCGCTTCCTTTATCTTGCTCTGTTTTATCACTGAATGTCGCATAGATTGAGGATATTCTTTGTTGTCCGTCAAGTACATAATTAACTGGATATTCAAGTGCATTATCAGGAATTTTATAACCCGCAATATTTCTTGTATGATTTAATTTTTCTGTAGTACTCCAAAGTAAAATGCTACCGATAGGATAATTTTTTACAACGCTATCTAATAAATCGAGAATCTGATTTTGCTTCCAAACATAAGCTCTTTGGAATGCTGGTATTCTAACATCTCCTGAGTTAATTCGACTAATTATTTTATCAAGCTTTTCAGCTGATGGGGTTAATTCGGGTGGTCTCATTTTTAAATTGATATTTTGATGAATAAATATTGTTACCAAGCGTAAAGATATATTAGAATTAATTAAATTAGATATGATGTAACATAATTGATACCTTTTTTTGAAAATTGAACAAAAAATTCAATACTAAGAAAGGGTTCACACGATGAACTTATTTACTTTATTTCTAAACATTTCATCCAATTCAACCCCAACCAGAAAATCTTTTTAATAGTTTTGTATCTTTGCCAACTCAAAAAAAGATTATGTACACAAATAGCGAAGAACTTTACCGTTACCCCAAGTCTTAGTTAAAAATAGTACGCTTTTTCAAGTCTTCGCTTTCAGGGCTTATATTGAAAGAACTATTTTCCCCGCTCGCAACAAGTCTTCAAACTAAACTAAAAACGCGCAATGCTCGTGAAAGTCACCGCTCGCAACAAGTCTTCGCGCTCGTTCAAGGTGTGTCCTGCAATTCGAAGCAAAAGTGCTTTGAAGAACTATAGATAAGATGATAGTAGGTCTATCACACAGGTTTCCTGTCCTGCTCGCCCCTACTTGCAGTGGACTTTTTCAATATCGCATATTTTAGCTTTAGCTAAATAGGTGTCAATTCTTTTAATTCGAGTCTTGTTTTATAAATTTAGCTGTTTGGGTCGGCGAATGCAAAAAATACATACCCTGCTGCAAAGCCGAAACATTAATCGCTTCATTGTGTAAAAGCAAACCCGATTGCAAAACTTGACCTTGTAAGTTCGTGATACTATATGCCGTATTGTCGCTCACGCCGAGCACATACATTTTATCGCTACTTGGGTTAGGTGATACACCAAAACTTGCCGCGTTGGGATTTTCTACTTCTATAATATTCGAGTACATAAATTTACCGTCGGTATCAATTTGTTTTAAGCGGTAGTAATTGCCGCCTTGCATCGGTATTTCGTCGCGAAAAGAATACGCCAAAACACTTTGGCTGTTACCTGCGCCTTGCACTTCACCCAATTTTTCAAATGCTGAAGCACCATTGCTGCGCTCAATGTCGAAACGGTTGTTGTTTGTTTCAGTGGCGGTGTGCCAACTGAGTGCGTTGTAACTATTTATGTGTGTGCCTGTGAATGAAATTAGGTCGATGGGTAAACCAACCGCAGTACAAACAGTTAGAATTTCGCTCTTGGAATTACAACCACTTAAATTACCACTGATTGTATTAGGTTTTGTGGGTGTTGTTTGTAAATAACCACACGTGCTTTTAATGGCACACGAAAAAAGCTGTGCGTTGTCTTGAATAATTAAATTGGTGATTGAACTCGGAGTAATATTATTTAAGCCGTTTAAACTCGTCAAAACATTATTATTATTGATTTGCAAATTGCCATTAACCGTTGTGAGTGCCGTTAAACCGCTTACACTGGTTATGTGTGTATTGTTGCTAATAAAAAAATCGCCGTTGATACTTTGTAACGCACTTAATCCATTTAAACTTGTTAACGCGACATTATTATATATCGAAGCATAGCTGCTAACTGTTTTTAATGCGCTTAAACCATTTAAACTCGTTAAGTTGGGGTTATTTTCGATGTCTAAATAACCGCTAATAGAAGTGAGCGCACTAAAACTTGGCAAATTAGTTATAGCACTTTGGCTGATAGAAAAAATACCATTTACATTATTTAGAGCACTAAAACCCGTTAATGTTGTTAAAGCAGGGTTATTTTGGATTTTAAAAAGTATAGAATTAGTTAGCGCGCTAAAACCATTTACACTAGTTAAGGTGGCATTATTCTGAATGTAAAAATAATAAATATTTGTCACAGCGTTGAAGCCCGATATATTTGTCAATGTGGCATTATTTACAATATAGAGATTACTGATTAATGAAACAACAGTATTAAACCCAGATATGCTTGTTAAGGAGGCATTATTATAGATATACAAATCAGTTGTTGAAGTAAGTGCGCTAAACCCAGTTAAACTTGTCAATGCCCCATTATTATAGATGTAAAAAGTTGATTGAATTGAAGCAAGTGAGCTAAATCCATTTATGCTTGTTAATGCTGTATTATCGCGAATGTAGAAAACTCCCCCAATAGAAGTAAGTGCGCTAAAACCAGATATAGTAGTTAAAGTAGAGTTGTTATCAATTTGAAAATAGCTAGTGACAGAAGTAAGTGCGCTTAACCCACTAACACTTGTTAAGATTGAATTGCCCGAAATATTTAAATAACCGCCAACAGAAGTAAGTGTACTCAAACCATTTAAGTTTGTGATATTGCTACCAGAAATAGTTACATCGCCCAAAATTTTGTGGCAACCAGGGAAATTGGTTGTAAAATTATCAATTTGTGCTTGGGTGCTAAAAGTTATGCCACCTGAAAGGCATTGCGCTCGGGCACTAAAAGTAAGGCATAAAAATAAAAGATATGAGAATAGCGATGCTATGCGATGCGATACGATTTGTTTCATGGGAGGCATTTAAAGTAAGTTAGTAATTATTTTACCAAAGTTACAACAATGCTATTGTTATTTTTAATAAAAGATTAAAAAAAAATTAATATTAACATTTGGGTGGTGCGCAAAGGGGTTAAAGGCGTGGGTTAAAAATAAATGGGTGCGCCTAAGTAGTCAGCCCGCTCGTGCAGTATCTTCCATCAACACCTGCCGCTTCTTTCAGTTTTCAGACTGAAAGGTAGTATCTCGTCGTCTCCTGACGACTACTTAATTTTGCTCACTGATGGCATAGATCTAAAAAACAAATCCCAAAAACAAATACGAATTATCTTGTCATTGGATTAAAACAGAATCTCAAAAAACCGCTAATATAGGAAATTCAAAAAGTATCAAGCAGCAACTGTATTTTCAACTTCAAAAAAAGATTCACTTCCTACAACTTGAGAAGCGTAAAGTAAACATTCCTTTATTGCCTCTCGGGCAATGTGTGGATATTCAGCGATGATAGAGATTTCAGTTCCACCTGTGGCTAACCATTCTAAAATTAATTGAACACTTATGCGCGTTCCTTTAATAATGGGTTTGCCATTGAGTATTTTAGAATCTGTGATGATATATTTGTAAGGCATTTTAAATTCATTTATTTTAACAAAGTTAAGATTTATTTTGAAAAACGAATGAAAGTATTCTCGTTGGATAAAATAATCACCTACTCGCCACAGCTTTCATTTGAACAAACTCATTCAATCTTGAAATATTAGGACAATTGTGTTTTTTAAAGAAAACTTCTTTTTTAGGAATATAAGTGGATGGGATTTTATTTTTTTCAATAGTTAAACAGTTATTCCAAACTAAACTGTCATCAATATCAATAAAATAGCAAAAGGGTTCTTCGGACATGAATAAATTGAAGTGAGAAATTTCACCATTTATGTATTTAGTCAGAAAGATAGAACTGGTTCTGTAAACCATCCAACGATTAAACTGCACATCGCTTTGTACCCAGTCGAACAAAAAAAGTTGATTGTCCTTAAAATTTTGAAACAAAGTCATTAACGGACCTTCAAAATATTCGACATCATCAATTCGAAGAAGTCTATTTTGAATTTGTGTTAAATCCACTTTTTTACCGCGTAAAATTTCCATTTTTATCAAATATTTCTACAATATTAATCACTTTTTTTGACAAATCAACATCTGAATACGCGTGAAAACTAAAATGTGAAAAATTATCTATTTCTGGTGCAGAGCAAACGCCATCATTCTTTTCAATTTCTATTTCAGCAATTGAAGTTCCGAAAACATCTTTTAGAAAACCTCGACCATCCTCATTATCTGGTCGCCTTCAGACGACCACTAACCAAAAAACCAAAGACAAGAAATTTCATTCTTGTCTTTGGGCTTAAATGTATAGCAGATGAGTGCTGAAAGATGACCCTAATTCCTTTATGAATGCTTTGTTAATTACAATTTTTGATTTTTTATTTTTCACTTTTGAAAAAATAATTTTTCGATTTATGAAATAAATGATTGATTCACTCAAACATAACTATAATTATGCTGTTTAATTTGTTCAACTGATTTACTTAAACATAACTATAATTGTGCTGTTTTACGAGTAATAACTGCTCATTTAGTATTTTTTTTTAGCAAATAATCGAATTAAAATTTTAACCACATTTTTAATCTATTTTTTCAATGTTTTATAGTTCACATTGAAAATAAATTGGGTCAAATGCTTGCCGGGTTTTATATTTGAGAAAAAATGTGTACTGCTCACATCCTTCGAAGAACTTTAAAAAATAAACTATAACATGATAAATAAAATAATTACGCTTTGTCTTTATTTCGGGCTTTTTGCTCATACTTGTAACGCGCAAAATTTAGATATTAGTTATTTATCCTCTGGCGGTAAGTTAAAACCTTTGCAAGCGTTGATGGATATAAGGCATTACACCTTAAATTTAGATGTCGATATTCAAAATAAAACCATTGAAGGCAACGCGATTGTTACAATGAATTTATCGAAAGCAACCGATACCATTTTACTCGATTTAGTTCATTTATTAACCGTAAAAAATGTAAAAGTAAACGACAAGCCGGCGGCTTTTGAACAAAAAGATGATAAGATATTTATTGTCAATCAGGCAGGTTTTAAAGAAGGCAAACAATTGGTTGATATTGCTTATGGCGGACACCCACCTATTGCAGTAAAACCACCTTGGCTCGGCGGTTTTACTTGGTCAAAAGATAGAAGCGGGAATGATTGGGTTTCAATTAACTGCCAAAAAGAAGGCGGCCGTTTATATTTCCCCTGCAAAGACCATCCAAGCGATGAGCCCAATGAAGGCGTAGATATGAATATTACCGTGCCTAAAGGTTTATCGGTAGCGGGTCCCGGACTTTTACAAAAAGCAATTACGAAGAATAATAAAACTACTTTTTCTTGGAAAACAAATTATACCATTAGTAATTATTGCATCGTATTCGATATTGGAAAATATTATGTAGCCAAAGGCAACTACACAACCATTGATGGACATAATGTTCCAATCGAATTTTATGTATTAGAAGAAGATAGTGCGCAAGCAAAAAAGGTAATAGCCACTAAAATCAGAGATACTAAAATCTTAGAAAAATATTTTGGAGAGTACCCATGGTACAAAGAAAAAATAGGCGTTGCCGAAGTGCCAAATTCCGGAATGGAGCATCAAACTATGATTACGTTTGATAATAAGTTTGAATATACAGTCATTGGAGGTAGCGATTATTCTGCCAACTTATTTCATGAATATGCACACGAGTGGTGGGCAAATAAGGTCACTAATAAAGATTGGGCGCATGAATGGATTCAAGAGGGTATTGCAACTTACGCGGAAGCGCTGTGCCATTATGAATTAGGCGGACAAGAAGCTTACAATAAAATTATTGCCGGGCACAAAAAAAGCATTAAATTTAAAAAGCCCATGGTAGGAGGCGAAGAGCTTTCAGAAGACGAAACATACGCCGATAATGACATTTATACAAAAGGCTCTTTTTTTATGCATAGTTTACGATACCTTATTGGAGATTCTATTTTCTTCCCCGCCTTAAAAAAATTAGCTACCGACCCTGCATACACGTATGATAATTTTGTAACTTCTACTGATGTTGAAAATGTATTTAGCAATGCAGCAGGCTATTCTCTAAAATCTTTTTTCGATTTTTATTTGCGCACTACCAACGTTTTAGAAGTAAGCGTAAAAGAACTAAACTACCAGCAATATCAAATTAACATAACGAATTACTTTATGGCTTTACCAATCGATATTTTAATGAATGGGAAAATCGAAAAAATGAAAGTTGGTAAAGAAGGGATTAAAGTAATGAGCGTTTTACCGCCTATGATAGACCCAAGCGGTTTTTATTTAAAAAAAGTAACCATTCAATAAATAAAACGATTTGCCATGAAGTACACCATACTTATTTCTATTTTTTTTTTAAGCCTACGCTCTGTAAACGTATTTGCGGATAACTATCCTCGTAATTACAACATCGATATTCAACATTATAAATTTGAACTTAAAATTTCCGATTCTTCTGATGAAATTATTGGAACTACCACAATAGAAATTAAATTTAAAAAAGACGGAATCATGGAATTTCGTTTAGACCTAATAAATAAATCTGCTGCAAAAAACGGTAAAGGCATGGAGGTTGAATCAGCGTATTGTAATGGTTTAAAAACTACCATCAAACACGAAAATGACGCTTTGTTCATTTACCTGAATAAAGCAAGCGAAAAAGACCAAATCTCTAGTTTTACCATTAAATATAAAGGAATTCCTGCGGGAGGTCTAAAAATCGGACCTAATAAGTATGGCGAAAGATGTTTTTTTAACGAAAATTGGCCAAACAATACAAGACATTGGCTGCCAGTCATTGATCACCCTTACGATAAAGCAACTTGCGAATTTATAGTATTGGCTCCCTCTAAATATAAAGTAGTGTCTAACGGGTTGCTTACGGAGGAATCAAAAATTGATTCAGAAAATACGCTCACGCATTGGAAACAAAGCGTTCCAATTGCCAGTTGGCTATTCGTTTTAGGCGTAGCAGAGTTTGCCGTACAAGAAGTTGACAATTTTAACGGCAAGGCTATTCAAACTTGGGTGTATCCAAAAGATAGAGAGGCAGGATTTAAAGATTTTTCAAGCCCAAGTAAAAGTGTTTTAGAATTTTATAGCGATTATGTAGGACCTTACGCTTACGAGAAATTAGCCAGTATTCAATCGTCCAGCGTAAGCGGCGGCATGGAAACGGCTTCGGCTATTTTTTATGCTGAAAATTTAATAACCGGTAAAATGAGCGAGCGGTTAAGAAACGTGGTCATCCATGAAATCGCGCATCAATGGTTTGGCAATGCCATTACTGAAACAAGTTGGGATGATGCATGGTTAAGCGAGGGCTTCGCGACTTATTTTACTTTACTTTTTCAAGAAAGCGAATACGGTCATGAAGACTATATGGAGGGTATTAAAAAAGCAAGAAAAACAGTTTTAGATAATTATAAAAAGGACTCTACTTTTAGTATAGTTGATAATAGAACTGCCGAAACGGGTCCTGTTACAAGCGTTATAACCTATCAAAAAGGTGCCTGGGTATTACACATGTTAAGAGAGAAGATAGGTAATGAAAATTTTAAAAAAGCCATTCAGGCTTATTATAAAAAGTATATTAATGGCAATGCTACCACTGATAATTTTATAGCCGAAATGGAAAAAGCGGCAAATGAAAACCTAAAACCCTTTTTTAAACAGTGGCTTAATAACCCTTATATTTTAAAAATTGACGGGTCTTGGACTTATGATAATAAAACTAAGGAAATAAAATTAAACCTAAGTCAAACTCAATCATCAAATTTTGTTTTCGAAGTGCCAATTGAGTTGGCTATATATAACTCAGGCGATAATACGCCAATCTTAAAGCGATATAATTTGCACGATAAAGACGCTAGTTTTAGCATCTCCAATAGCGAGCAGCCTGCATTTATAATAATCGATCCGAAAAATGTATTATTGGCGGACATTAAATTTAAACAAAAGCAATGAAATCTACTTTAATTCTCTTCTTCGGGATTTTATCCCATATAGCTTTTGCTCAAAACAAATTACCCGAGCGCATCATTAAAACCAACACATACTCCTCGCTCTTGCAATTATGTGAAGAGCTTCGATTGCTTGAGCGAACCAGTTTACCGAACGGCGTACCCGATTACCGCAGCCAAACCATACTAAAAACTCAGCAAACATTACGGCAATACAAAACCCGCCACGCCAATATGGATACTATCGGCTGGTCAACAGAACAAAGGGTCGATTATGTTTTATTTCTTGCCGAAATGAATGCGTTGGATTATAACTGCCGCATTTTAAAGCCTTGGGTTCGCGATCCTGCTTTTTATGCTATCGTATTTGATGAACAAAGTGATACGCCCGACCACGAAGGACCCACGAGTTTTGCAGCCATTGAATTATGGAAATATTTCTTTCCACTATCAGAGGCAGATGCAAACAAACTTACAGCACAATTAAAAATTATTCCAGCCTTATTTGAGCAGGCTAAAATAAACCTCACTGGTGATGCCCGTGATTTATGGGAGGCAGGTATCGGCAACATGAAAGACCAGATAACACTGCTGGACGGATTAGAAAAGAAAACAAGTAACAACAGTATAGATTTAAAAAATGCTATTGCGAACACAAAAGCAGCTACTTTGAAATTAGTGGCATGGTTAGAAAAAGAACTCCCGAAAAAAAATGGACCTTCAGGTATTGGCAAAAAAAATTACACCTGGCATTTGCGAAATGTCATGATGATTCCGTTTTCGTGGGATGAAGAAGTCACGCTGTTAAGTCGTGAACTTACCCGTGCTTATGCTTCATTACAATTAGAAAGAGAACACAACCGCGACCTGCCCGATTTAAAAGCATTCTCAACGCCGCAGGAGTTTTCGCAAGGCTGTGATTTAGCCATCAACCAATTAATGAGCTTTTTAAAGGAGAAAAAAATATTACCCGTAAAAAATTATATGGAGCCGGAAATGCGCAAACATATTGGCGAATTTATTCCTGAAAATAAACGGAATTTCTTTGCCAACATCAGTTTTCGTGCACCAGCAGTGTTGTATTCACACAGCACACATTGGTTTGAAATTGCGCGCTTACGGGAAGAACCACATGCCAGCATTTTGCGAAAAGAAGCATTGCCTTACAATCTATGGATGCAACGTTCGGAAGGTTTAGCAACAAGCATTGAAGAAACGTTCATGCATGCCGGTTTGTGGGATGCCAATCCACGTGCCCGCGAATTGGTCTGGATTATGTTGGCGCAGCGTTGTGCCCGTGGCTTGGCATCACTTTACGCACAGGCAAATTTGATTAATTATGAGAAGGCAAGAAAATTCCAGGTAGAATGGACACCAAAGGGATGGACAGGCGATGAAAGTTTAGTAGGGTTTGAACAGCATTTGTATTTGCGTCAACCGGGTTATGGTACCAGTTATGTAACAGGTAAATATTTTATTGAAAAGCTGATGATGGAAATGAGCCGTAAGCAGCAAAACAATTTTACGCTTTATAATTTCTTTGAAAAATTTTATAGCGCTGGAATTATGCCTATTCCATTGGTGGGCTTCCAAATGACAGGAAACGGTGATGAAATTAAAAGCTTGCTGAAAAAATGAAAAGGGGTAAAATATGCCGTAGTAGTTGATAGTTGTTCGTTGATAGTTGTTCGTTGATAGTTGATAGTTGTTCGTTGATAACTTTATAAACTACTAAATTAGCGCGTTATTCAGCTACATCGATTAACTATGGAAAGTTTATAGTGAATAAATCATACTAATTTGACACCCCTTATTATTTTCTCAATTTTTCAATTAAAAAACCTATAACAACATGAAAAAAATGACTTTGGCTGGAATTCTTTTTTTGTTTTGCTACGAAAGCTGGGGGCAAAGTACAAAGGTGGATTATACTGACCACCTCAAGATTATTAACTATTGGTTAGATGCACAAAGGGATTTCGACAAACTGCCCGGCATATCGGTTGCCATTATTCAAGACCAGAATATCATTTTTCAAAAGGGCTATGGTTTTGCAGATGTGGAAAAGAAAACACCAATGAAACCTGAATCCATTTGTTCAATTTGCTCCATCTCTAAATTATTCACATCTGTTGCAGTCATGCAACTTTGGGAAAAAGGGAGATTAAGATTGGATGATTCCTTAACTGTTTTACTCCCCGAATATAAAATAAATCAGCAATTTACCGAATCTGTGCCTATAACAGTGCGTTCGATGTTGACGCACTCTTCGGGTTTGACAAGAGACGTTGGTGATGGCTGGAATGGGCCTAATTTCAATTTTATCACAACCGAAGAATTGAAAAAGACGGTTTTGAATCTTGAAACCTTATACCCAAGTTCTACTTATTTTCAGTATTCAAACTTCGCCATGAGTTTGCTGGGTGAAATAGTAGCTTCCAAATCGGGTTTGGCTTACAATAATTATATAGAGGATAATATTTTGAAGCCGCTGCAATTAGGCAATACGCATCCCTATTTGCCTGAAAATCTTTGGAGAGGAGAAATGGCTACGGGTTATGGTGCACTCAACAGACAAGGTGAAAGAAAAATGATGCCTTTTTTTAAAGCCAATGCGCTTACTCCTGCGGCAGGGTTTTCATCCAATGTGGTTGATTTAGCAAAATTTGCATCCTGGCAATTAAAGTTATTATCAAATACAAAGGCAGAGGTGTTAAAACCTTCTACTTTGAAAGAAATGCAGCGGATACAATGGACAAGCCCTGATAAAAAATTAACTTGGGGACTGGGGTTTAATATTCAATATCAACCAAGCGGACTTACCACTATAGGACACGATGGCAGCTGTCCTGGTTATGTTACTTCAGTGATGATTGACCCTAAGAAAAAAATTGGCGTAACGGTGATGATTAATGCTCAGGGGGTTGACGTATATAAATACAGCAACCAAATATTTAGTTTATTGAATAAGGAAATTGCAGGAGATACCACTACTAAAAATACCGACCTTGCCATCTATGAAGGAAGATATGACAATTATACCTTCGGAGGTGAGGTAATAGTAGTTCCTTTTAAAGGCAAACTAATCATGTTTAATGTGCCTTCAGATTCACCGGCTTCCGCAATAACTGAATATAAATACGTCAAAAAAGATACATTTAGGAAAATTCGGGAAGATGATAAGACATTGGGTGAAGAAATAATATTTGAAAGGGATGAGAATGGCAAGATTAAAAATATACGCAGATTTAATTTCAAGATGAACAAAATTAATTGATATTATTACTAAAAAATTTGCAAAAGGTGAGCAGGGACAAAACATTTTGCGCAAAAAAAATTGCATCACTCCATTAATTGGTAAAAATAAATCATGAAATATTTTGTTTTGCTTTTCAATTGGCTTCAGTTCTAAATTGAAGTTATAAAATAGGATTATAAATAAAACATCATCAATATTGCAATCAACAACTTTTGTTATGGCAAGGTAAAATTTCAAATTCTCATTTATTATAAGCTTGTAAGTTACAAACCTTTTGAAAATCCGAATTCGATATATAATTTACGTATGAAAAAGTAGAATGGTGATTAATCGAAAACTAAAATCAGAACAATTCGAAATCTTGTTTGTTAAATTTTAAATTAAATTTAATATTATCAGAACGATTTGTTTTTCAAATAATGATATTTTGGAGATGGAATCTCGCGCCAGAGCAGCTTTTATGAATTCGCTCAGTGGATTTAAAAGTGCTTCTCTAATTGGCACCATTGACAGTAAAGGAAATACCAACCTCGCTATTTTTAGTTCTGTTGTACATCTCGGATCAAATCCTGCCTTAATTGGTTTCATCAATAGGCCCGATTCTACGAGCAGACACACCTTAGAAAATATTATGGAAACAAATTGTTTCACTATTAACCATATCAATAGCACGATTTATAAAAAAGCACATCAAACCGCTGCTCGTTATCCTAAAGAAATTTCAGAATTTGATGCTACCGGATTGACGCCTGAATTTCGCCCGCTATTGAAAGCACCTTATGTGAATGAGAGCACTATTAAATATGGATTAGAGTTTGCCGAAAAACACGAATTGAAGATTAACGGCACTATTTTAATCATTGGGAAAGTGGTGGAAATAATTATGCCTGAAAATTGTTTGCTACCTCATGGTGGAATTGATATTGAAAAAGCAGAAACCGTTACAATATCTGGATTAGACGCTTACTACACAACCAATATACTATCTCGATTATCATACGCTAAACCCGAAAAGACGCCAGAAGAAATTGAATAAAGAGGAATGGAAAAGCAAGAAATCAATATTGTTTGGTTTAAACGCGACTTGCGGTTTACAGACCACGAACCCCTTTATTTTGCTCAGCAATCTAAACTTCCCTTTCTGTTAATTTATATTTTTGAGCCTTCCGTGATGTCATACCATGACAGCGATGTAAGGCACTGGCGTTTTGTTTACGAATCGCTTAAAGCGTTAAATGAGAAATTGAAAAAACACAATGGTGAAATTTTTATTTTTCACAACGAAGCTACAGCAGTTTTTGAAACACTCATCCATCATTATTCCATCCAAAGCATTTTTTCTTCTGAAGAAATTGGTAACGGTTTAACTTATGATCGGGATAAAACCATGAAGCGTTTGTTTAAAAGCCATAAGATAATTTGGAATGAATACCAAACAAATGGCATTGTTCGAAGACTGAAATCTCGCAAAAATTGGGAAAAACTTTGGGAGAAACAAATGACTACTCAACCAAAATTTATAGATGAACAAAATTGGAATATACTTAACCTCAATTACACCATTTATGATCTCATAAAAGGAGATAATTTAAATACAGAAATTACTACGCGCAATAAAAACTTTCAAGAGGGTGGCGAGTATTGGGCATGGCGATACTTAGAAAATTTTATAGAAGAGCGACACGTCAATTACAGCAAAAACATTAGCAAACCTTTATTGAGCAGAAAAGGATGTAGTCGTTTATCGCCTTATATATCGTATGGCAACATCAGTATGCGTATGGTTTACCAATTCACTATGCAACATTACAATACTGCATTAAACAAAAGAGCATTGTCAAACTTCATTTCTCGACTGCATTGGCATTGTCATTTTATACAAAAATTTGAAGATGAATGTCGGTATGAATTTGAGAATATAAACAGGGCTTATAACACGTTAATCAAACCAAAAAATGAAGCGTATATTACTGCTTGGCAAAACGGCAAAACAGGTGTTCCGATTGTTGATGCTTGCATGCGTTGTTTGGTAGCAACGGGTTATATCAATTTTAGGATGCGCGCCATGGTAGTTTCCTTCTTTGTTTTTAACCTTTGGCAAGATTGGCGCGAGTTACATTTTTTAGCGCGGCAATTTTTAGATTATGAACCAGGAATACATTACCCACAATTACAAATGCAAAGCGGAACAACAGGAATTAATACAATAAGAATTTATAATCCAATAAAAAATTCAGAAGACCACGATTCGGAAGGCTTATTCATTAAACAATGGGTTCCTGAACTCAAAAATATTCCTCCAAATCTCATTCATGAACCGCATAAACTCAGCTTAATTGAACAGCAGTTGTACAATGTGGAAATTGGGAAACTTTATCCCGCTCCTATTGTTGATGTGGAAGAAACGAGAAAGATTGCCAGCGATATTGTGTGGAGTTTCAGAAAAAATGAAGAAGTGAAAACGGAGGGAAAACGCATTTTAGAAAAGCATGTAAATAATCCTAAATCACGTTTAACACAGAACAAAAAAACAAATCAAACAAGCTTATTATAAACATATTTTTAAAGCGAGATGGTAACTGAGGAACATAAGACATTGCGTTTGATTTTGGGTGATCAACTTAACATAAATCACACTTGGTTTAAAACAGTTGATGCGTCTGTGACTTATGTTTTAATGGAAATCAGAAGTGAAACTGATTATGCTCAACACCATATCCAGAAGGTAATTGGCTTTTTTGCAGCTATGCGAAATTTTGCCAAAGCGTTAAAACAACAATCGCACAACGTCATTTATATTCATTTAAATGATGAAAATAATTTTCAAAGCTTTGATAAAAATTGCGATTTACTTATTTCAACACACAAATTCACGAAGTTTGAATACCTATTGCCCGATGAATACAGACTAGATGAACTTTTGAAAGAATTTACCAGAAAATTAAACATAGCCTTTAGCATAAATGATACGGAGCATTTTTACAGCACGAGAAACGAATTGAAAGATTTGTTTGGAGGTAAAAAAATGTATTTGATGGAAACCTTTTATCGGCACATGCGCAAGAAGCACAATGTACTGATTGTGGATGGCGATAAACCCGCGAACGGCAAATGGAATTTTGACGAAGACAACCGACAGAAATTACCTAAAGCGCATAAACCTATTTCGCCTTTAGCTTTTTCTAATGACCTGAGCGAGATTGAAATGGAGATAGTGAAAGCTCAAATAAAAACAATTGGAAAAGTTGATAGTAGTAATTTCTTATGGCCCATTAACCGAGCGCAATCATTGGAGTTACTTGATTTTTTTACTGAAAATTGCTTGCAGTTTTTTGGAACATTTCAAGATGCCATGGCACCTAATGAATGGTCAATTTACCATTCGCGTTTATCGTTTTCAATGAACATAAAACTACTTTCACCAAAGGAAGTAGTTGACAAAGCAATTGAGGCATACACCAAAAGTCAAAACGAAATTGAGTTCCATCAATTGGAAGGTTTTGTAAGGCAAATTATAGGTTGGCGAGAATATATGCGCGGAATTTATTGGTTAAAAATGCCTGATTATGCTTCATTGAACTATTTTGAACAAAAAGAAGCATTGCCTACATGGTTTTGGACGGGTAAAACCAAAATGAATTGCTTAAAAAATGCAATTCATCAGTCTCTTGAATTTGCCTATGCACATCACATTCAACGATTAATGATTACGGGCAATTTTGCCTTATTAGTTGGGGTGCATCCCGATGAAGTCGATGCTTGGTATTTGGGTATTTACATTGATGCAATAGAATGGGTTGAAATCACGAACACCAGAGGCATGAGCCAGTTTGCAGATGGTGGAATAGTAGGGACAAAGCCTTATGTGAGTTCTGCCAGTTACATTAACAAAATGAGTTCGTATTGTACAGGATGTTATTATGACAAATCCAAAAAAACAGGAGATAAAGCTTGCCCTTTCAATAGTTTATATTGGAATTTTTATAGTAAACATGAAAGCAAGCTATCAAAAAACCCGCGAATAGGTATGATGTATAATGTGTGGCGAAAAATGCAACCCAATGAAAAAATAGCACTTTTAGAACAGGCTGATTACTACCTCTCACATGTCAATGAACTATAAACGAGAAGTACTTTAGTATGGTTTAGAAAGATTTATGCTTATCGGGTATTAAACCTTAGTGCAACTTAACTGGATAACACTCAACCCTTATTCGATATTGTAATTCAATACGGGCTTGACGTAACAAATTGATCGAAACCATGCTTCTTTCTCGATAAAAATCTATACTCCATTAAAATTGTAAGAGGAGTATTGTTTTTTAAATAAAAAGAGCAAATATCCCGAATTTTCCCAAAAGGAATTTACGGGATGATTTTTTTAAACTTGAACAAAAAAAGCATATTTGCGCAGAGCTTTAATAAAACCAGAGAATGTATTTTTTTATGAAGAACTTGTTTTAACTTTTTATTTTCACCTGGAAATAAAAAGTTAAAACAAGTTCGTATTCTAAGCGCAAGTTTTTAAAAAACATTGCGTCTAATTTTGGTAGTAAAATAAAAAAATTATAATGACAAAAGTAAAATTACTCTTCTTCGCTTTTTGGGCAATTACTCTTTCTATTCAATGGCGCTATGTAAAAGCCTTTGCGGTGGCATTTTTTGTCAGTAGCGTACCACTCAAAGCACAATACAATGCGCTCTGGATTCCCGATACACTTTCTGGAAAAACGTTTAACCTCACTATGAAGGATACATTTTCACAAATGATTCCAACAGGAAACCAAACGATTACGGCTGGCATTAACGGTAAATTTTGGGGACCAACTTTGTTTATCAATAAAGGTGATTCGGTGTTTATGAATGTGGTCAACAAAACAAACGATTCAACGACCATTCACTGGCACGGCATGCACTTACCCGCAGTGATGGACGGTGGACCGTATCAAGTTATTCCTGCTGGAACGACTTGGAAACCTTATTGGAAAATGACAAATGATGCGGCAACTTATTGGTATCATCCGCATTTACACGAAAAAACGCAAGAACACATCACTAAGGGTTTGGGTGGGTTAATTATTGTGCGCGATTCAGTAGAGTCTGCTTTGGCTTTACCCCGCAAATATGGCGTTGATGATATTCCGTTGGTGCTTTCCGATAGAAGTTTCACTGCCAATCAATTTAAAGTAGTTCCTTATGGCGATTCAATGATTGTGAATGGTGTGCTGCGTCCGCAACTCGGCGTACCTGCACAAGTTGTGCGATTTCGGGTTCTCAATGCTGCTGTTGAGCGGTCTTACAATTTAGGTTTTGGCGATAACAGAAAATTCTATATCATTGCTTCCGATGCAGGTTTGCTTTCTACACCCGTAGCTGTAACGCAATATTTATTACACGTGGGCGAGCGCATCGAAATTTTAGTCGACTTTTCAGGACAAAACAATACGAGCATTGATTTAAAAGCCTACAACTCAACTTTAGCCCAAAATATAGCAGGTGGAGATAAGTTTCCGAACGGACCATTTGCGAATGCTTTGGCAAGGATTGATTTCAATATTATCCACTTTAATATAGGTGCTCAAACGAGTTCGCCCATAACAAATATTCCGACTGCCCTCAGAACTATCACACGTATAAACACAGCAACAGCTGGCGTAACACGAGCATTAACCATTACAGATTCTATGATTGCTGGAAATAATGGTGTGAGCTTTGTCATAAATCATAAACTATTTGTCTATGGCTTCAATAATTACACCGTTCCGCTCAACAATACTGAAATTTGGCAAATAACGAGTACATCCAATTTCGGACATCCGTTTCATATCCACGATGTATCGTTTAATGTTGTTTCGTCAGGGGGTTCCGATCCTGTCGCCGCACAAGCAGGTTGGAAAGATGTGGTATTTGTACCTGCTAACTCGACAGTAAAATTTATTGCTAAATTCGATGACTACGCCGATGCTTCGCACCCGTTTATGTATCATTGTCATATTGCGTTGCATGAAGATGAAGGCATGATGGGGCAATTTGTTGTTAAAAACACGAGTACACCAACATCTGATATTAATACAAACGCGAATTTTTCTGTGTATCCGAACCCAACAAACAGCAAAATTTTTGTCCAGCTCAACGATGCTTCAGCCTCGGTGTACTATGTCAAAATTATTGATGGGGTTGGTAGAACGATGTATATGTTGCCGCGTCCACAACTCGAAAATGGTATTGATATCAGCCATTTCAGTCCAGGTTTATATTTTTTACAACTCACCGATTTCAATACAAAACAAGTTTCAACACAAAAATTTATTAAAGAATGAATTTAGTTGTTCGTTGTCAGAATCGCGGATTACACAGATTAAAGGAATTTTTACAGATTTGACATCACAACTGAGAAGTCTTATCTGTTATTTTCTGTGTAATCTGTGTAATCTGTGTAATCCGCGATTCTGACAACGAACAACGAACAACTCTCAACTAAACTATCATTTATGATTACTTCTTTCCGATTTGTTCTAAACTTAGCTTTTTGTATAGCTTTGTTTTTGAATTGTACAACTGCTACATCTCAAAAAACAGTGACCGATTTCAGTTTACTGAATACAAATGGCAAAATGGTCTCGCTCGCAGATTATCCCGATGCTAAAGGTTTTGTCATCATTTTCACTTGCAACCATTGCCCATTTGCTAAATTATATCCTCAGCGCATCAATGCTTTGCACGATAAATATTTGCCTTTAAGTGTTCCTGTTATTGCTATTAGCTCAACCGATACGATTGTTTATGAAGAAGATAGCTATCAGAATATGGTTCAAAAAGCAAATGCTGAACATTTTAAATTTCCCTACTTATACGATAATACACAAGCTGTAGCGAAAAACTTCAAAGCCGATCAAACACCGCACGCTTTTATCATTTGGAAAGAAAATAAGAATTGGGTCGTTAAATATAATGGTGCAATTGACGATAATGGTGCTGAACCCCAATTGGTGCAGCATAGATATGTAGAGGAAGCTATTGATGCCTTATTTAAAAATAAGGATTTTGTGACTAAAGAAACGCGGAGTATTGGTTGTAAGATACATTTTAGAAAAAAGGTTTGAAAGTACAATCAAAAAAGCCGCCCTTAATTAAAAGGGCGGCTTAATACATTTAAACATTTTCTACCAAATTCAAACCTAAAACCTATAATGTAATTGTTGCATATTGCGTTTCATCGCCCGCATTAACTTCAACGATATAAATACCTGAAGATAATTTATTTAAATCGAAACGCTTATTCAAAGTGATAACAACGTAATTTGTATCTTCAAATACTAATCTACCTTCGTTGTCGTAAATTTTTACATGAATGTTCGAATAATTGCCAAGCATGACGTTTATGTCAAGTTTATGTCCTTTTTGAACAATATTCGGCAAGAATTTTTCTTTGCGCTCACTCTCAGTCATAATAACATTGGTTTCTGTTAATTCAAAAGGTTGAATAGTTTTAACCAAATTTTTCTTGATAGTGAGTTTGTAAGTACCTGCTTGAAGTTGCGTCAAGTTTAAACGTTTGGCATAACTCGTTACATTTTTTGCTGTTTCAGAATACAACAAGTCGCCATCATTAGACTCGAGGGAAATTTCAAGTACATCGAGCGATAAGTTGTTAATGGTTATTGTTACTGCTTTTGTGTTTTCGATTGCGGCAATTTTTACTTTAGAACCAGAAAGTTCAATGATGCGTTCAGAATTGTTTGCAAATGTGGCAATACTTAAAAATATTGCAAAAATGGTTGTTAAAAAAGTACGTGATTTCATAAATGAAACTTTTAATTGTTAAAAAAAATCGAGTGATTGTAAAATGTTTTCTTTTAAATTTCTAATCTGTATTTATCTGCTTTTGCTTTCTTACTTTACTATTTCTGTTTTGATGATACAAAGGTGAGAGAAGCGCTCAAACGGTCAAAATTTTATCTACTAACACTATTTTTTACTCGATGAACGTATCTATTCTCTCATTTACACACCATTAAAGAGTGATACTATTTGCTAAAGTTGCATTGGTTAAATAAAAAAAGGCTTCACAAAGAAATTTTCCTAATTTCTTTGTGAAGCCTTTTTTATTTAATTGTTTAGCTTTTAATTCTTAATAGAGCTATTATACCGCAATTGCAAAGTATCGAGCAATGGATCTTTAGCAGGTACAACATATTGTTTGTAGCTTCTGAACGGATTTAAATTGATATAACGCTTGGGGTTCAATCGTAAATCTTGCATGAGCGCTTGTGTAAGCAGAAGCGTCAGGTTCAAATTGTAATAGACGCT
Organism: Saprospiraceae bacterium; assembly: GCA_043781915.1. Classification (GTDB taxonomy): domain Bacteria; phylum Bacteroidota; class Bacteroidia; order Chitinophagales; family Saprospiraceae; genus JAAFJT01. The sequence goes on along the minus strand of JAYWBA010000107.1, from coordinate 24,683 downwards.
GTCGTTCGCAACAAATTTTCCAACTGTACCTTCTCCGTTTTTAACTCTATCTAAAGTGCCCGATAATCCTTTGAGCGTATTTTGCGCTTCAGCAATTGTTTCACTCAGTGCCGTTAGATTTTTATTTAAACCATCGGTGGCGGTATTAATTTTAGAGAAATCGACCGTATTGGCTTTTTGTGTCAGCGTATTCGCATTGCTCAACATACTGCTTATCTGACTATTATTATCTACGAGATTGCGTGTAATAACATCCATATTTTTGAAAGTGCTGTTCAAAGCACCCGCAGAAGTTGCCATTAATGTATTCATCGCCGCAGTGGTTTGTTTTAAACTTACGAGCGTAGCTTGCAAATCGCGCAGGCTTTTACCAACTTCATTATCAGGTTTTTTTAAATTATCGGAAAGGTCGTTTACCATACCATTTACACCTATCGAAACTTGTTTCATATACGGCGCAATAGCTTCGGGTTCTCCCACAAAAGATTGAAATAAATTGAGTGAAGATGTCTGTAAATGATCGCCTGTGACAGCGCAATTACCACCCTGGCACGGTTTATCGAATGTAATTTCAAGGGCTTTACCACCCAATGCACCATTAACAAATAAAACGGCTTTAGCATTTTTCGGAATGCCTGGGTTCTGTTTTATCCGCATAGCCATTACAGCCTTTTGTTTGTTCTCGCCAGTGAAATTAATTTCTTTTAGCGTACCTATTTGCACACCCCTGAAATATATAGGAGATGAAAGCGTAATTTGCTGCGCGTCGTCGTAATCGGCATAAAGCGTGAGGGTGTTTTCGAAAACACTTTCATTTTTCAAATACTTATAACCAAAAAACACAGCAACTATTACTATAGTAGCTAATAAACCAATTTTTGCTTCGTTTGTGAGTTTCATATTTTTCCAAAGGATTTACCTTATTTAACTTCGTAGGGTTTTTCTTAAACCTCGTAGGTTTTAAAAACCTACGAGGTTTATTGAATCTAAAAACGCAAATGTAAGATGTAAGTTGTAAATCTAACGGATTTATGGACGTTGTCGCTGCTAAAAAATTTTAGTTCAAGTAAAAAGTGCGCGTAATTTGACTCGAATTAAACAAATTTGACTCGAATTAAAGGAATTCTTAGAATTATCAGAATTTGCAATGGAGAAATTCTATAAATTTTTCTAATTCTTTTAATTCGAGTTAAATTTGCACAATGGAAAAAAGAAACTACCTATTCAATTCCGCAAATTACTATAATGTTTCACTAAAGAATGGTTTTCTTATACGATATAATAATGCGCGCGTATTATTTAGCAATACGTATAGCTGCTTTGAAAAACCCCAAAGCGCGCGATTGGATTAATGGCAGATTAGTTGATAGTTGTCAGTTGATAGTTGATAGTAAAATCGCAAACTACCAACTATCAACTGACAACTATCAACTAATCTGGATGCACTGTTCTTCACTTGGAGAATTTGAACAAGGCAAACCTGTTTTAGAAGCGCTGCGAAAAAAATATAATGATGCGTTTATTGTGCTCACATTTTTTTCACCGTCGGGTTATAATATTCGCAAAAATGAACTACTTGCAAATATTGTCACCTACCTACCACTTGATACAGCTCAAAATGCGAATAAATTTATCAATGCACTTCAGCCAACTATGGTTTTTTTTGTAAAATACGATATTTGGTGGCATTACCTTGCAACACTTCATGAAAAAAAGATACCAACTTATCTCATTTCGGCATTATACAGAAAAGAACAATGGCAAGGATTTTCGTTTCAAAAAATATATTTGCAACGTGCGCTGCGATTCTTCACGCACATTTTTCTACAAGATGAAACCTCGTTCGAAATACTCCGTGCAAACGGTTTTACTAACTTATCCGTTTGCGGCGATACCCGAGTTGAACGCGCTTTGGCGAATAGTATAGCCAACAAAACCAACGCTAAAGTTGAAAATTTCGTAGGAAACGCACACACGATAATTTGCGGAAGCACATGGCTTAACGATGAAAAATTTATTCTCGAATGGTTTAACAACCCTTTATACCGCGATTGGAAATTTATTATTGCACCCCACAGTATTTCATCTCAGCGAATTAAAGAAGTGCAAGATTTATTCAAAACCGCAGTTTTGTATTCCGATGCGAATCATTCAGGCCGCGTTCTCATTATTAATAATATTGGTTTACTTTCAAGTTTGTACCGCTACGCTCATATTGTTTACATCGGTGGTGGATTTGGTAAAAGTATTCACAACACTTTAGAGCCTGCTGCTTTTGGTGCGCCTATTATTTTCGGACCGAAGTATAAAAAATTTATAGAAGCCATATATTTTGTGAATAATGGCGGAGCATTCAGTTTTAACGACAGCACACAACTTTTAGAAATTATTCAAAATCTTTCCAACCCAGAAGCACGCAAAAAAGCAGCGATGATACTTTTAGAGTACATGAATACCAATGCCAAAGCAACAGAGAAGATTATGGAGCTAATTTAGAATGAATTGTTATTACTCATAAATTGTATTTTTAAATTTTCTTTTTTTTAAAGATAAAAAAATCTATATGTTTTTTTGAAATTTTTTAAAAAGATTCAAATCAAATATTTTCCAAGATTGATGAAAGTAATTTGGGATTAATTCGCCAAAAAATATTTCTAATTATTTAACAATCAAATAGTTAGGCATAAATAAATAGTTTTAGGAATTAATAAATTGAAATTAGAAAATATTTTATCATACAAATATAATTATCTGTGCTGAATAATAATTAATCTCAAGAGATGGGGTTGAATTCAATCCATCAAAAAAGCGCACTATTGAAAAGTAAATTTTTGGCTTAATTTTGTATCACTTAAATGATAATCTGGACAAAAATATTTAAAAAAGAACACACTATCAGCTAAACATATCTGGTCTAATTTCTTCCCCCCTTGTCTTTTTGATTTCTTTTTTCAGCCTCTATTTTATTGGCTCTAATTTTATTTAACAACACACTTATTTAACAACACACACTTCAAACATGGGGAAGATTTCTACATTCTTTTTGACGTTACTCGTATCGGCATTATTGCCAATGAGTCTTTCTTCGCAAACTTGCAGCACAGCAACGAGAACAGCTGTTGATTGCAAATTTGGAACGCCCGATGCCATTGGCTGGGCAATGCAACAATTTTTCAGTGATGGCTCTACAGCCTCTTGGAATTTTGAATCTGGTGCTGTATTCCAAGAAAATGCAGATGGTTCAGCCTTATTAACGGGCGTAATAACCCAGTATGGTTCGATTCCAAAACGCAGTTTTGCTGTACAGGTAAATTTTACAGGAAAATCAGCCACAACAACAGGAACACCAGAAACCAACAATTTATGCCCCGTACCGAGCAGTACATCAAGTTGGTGGTATTACACACTTTCATCGGGTACTTTAACGGGTGTAACTGGAACATCTGCAGAGGGCGCAAAACTGACACTTAAACAACACATGATGCCTTCACAATATGGTATCGGTGCGGCAAATCAGTGCGTTGAAACAAATAGCTTAGGTTTAACAGGATGGTTTGAGTACCAAATCGTGAGTCAACCGTCTAATGGTTGGTTAACTATTTATCCTTACTCTTCAAATCCAGTTATAGGTCAAGCGGATATATGTATCCACTTGAGCGGTACGCCAACACCTTGTGGTAATCCATGTGATACGGATGTAACGCCACCTGTTTTCGCAAATTGCCCCGCTAATATTACTTTAAGTACAGATTGTAATACTACATGCGCTAAAGCAACTTGGACGGTGCCAACAGCTACCGATAATTGTACAACACCTACTGTAGTTCAGACTACGGGTGGTGCGAATGGTTCTTGCTTTAATGTTGGAACTACAACTGTAACTTATACAGCAACAGATGCTAAAGGTAATAAATCTACTTGCTCGTTTACAGTAACTGTGACGCAAAAATCAGGCACTTCTATCACTCGAACTGTTTCAAATTCAACTGAATGTTCGAATAAAACAGTTTATGGCATCTACTTCAGCGGAAAATATTATACATTAAGCAATGCGAGTTTCACTGAGAATGCTGATTTAACTGCAAAATTGACTGCGAACAGTAGCTTAGGCGCTATTATAATAAACTTTACAGGAAGAACAAGTTCTGGAACACCTGTGTATGGTAGCTGTTTCACACCTTCAACAAGTGATTGGTATTTTTATAGCAATTTTACAGGAACAATTGGTTACAATGCGGTAGTTTCGAACCCAATGCATAAATTTCAAGTGGGTACATCGGCTAATAACCAAAATAAGGGTGCTTATGGTGCCAGCGGATGGTGGACTGGAAATGGCATCAGTGGCGATATAAATATACTTTTATCGGGAAATACAGGATCTCTCAGCCAAATTACTTGCCCGATTGTTACACCATGCCAACAACCAACAACGCCTTATGGCTATACTTTCATAGGTCAATACGGAAATAATTTCTATTACAAGTACAACGGTGATGACGAAAAATACAGCGAATCTAAGAAACGTTGTGAAGGTTATGGCGGTCATTTAGCGTATTGTAAAGAAAGTGGGGAAGGTGAATTCCTTAAAAAGTTCAAATACGGTAAAAGAATGTGGTTAGGTTTAGAGTATGACGGTTACAACTGGAATTGTGGTGATGGTTCAAAAGAAAATTTTTATAACTGGGGTAATAGCGAACCTAAAAAAGATGATAAAGATAAGAAGTATTGTAAAATGGACGATGATGGTAAATGGTATGCAAGTAAAGACGACGAAAAAGGCGGCGCAATTTTGATTCTACCATGTTCGAGTACGCCGCCACCAACATGTATCCAACCTAATACGCCTTACGGATACACATTCTTAGGTCAGTATGGTATTAATTTCTATTACAAGTACAACGGTGATGACGAAAAATACAGCGAATCTAAGAAACGCTGTGAAGGTTATGGTGGTCATTTAGCGTATTATAAAGAAGGTGGGGAAGGTGAATTCCTTAAAAAGTTCAAATACGGTAAAAGAATGTGGTTAGGTTTAGAATACGACGGTTACAACTGGAATTGTGGTGATGGTTCAAAAGAAAATTTTTATAACTGGGGTAATAGTGAACCTAAAAAAGATGATAAAGATAAGAAGTATTGTAAAATAGACGATGACGGCAAATGGTATTCAAGTAAAGATGATGAAAAAGGTGGCGCAATTTTAGTTTTGCCTTGCGTTGGAACACTTATACCGCACGTATGTAGTACTAATGACATTGATGAAAAGAAATATTACAAAATTAGAAACAAGAAATCGGGTAAATACCTAGAAGTTTCTAATGGAAGTTATAATAACTATGGCGAAATTAAACAAAACGATTATAATGGTGGCGATCACCAAAAATGGTCGGCTGTTCAAACTACTGATGGTTATTACAAATTTATTTCGTACAACTCGGGTAAAGCCTTATCTTGTTATGAAAATTGGAATGGTGCCAATTTGTATCAATACGACTATTACAAAGGTGACGAGAAAAATAAAGATGGTAAAAAAGATAAAAACAAGGATAAATACAAGGATAATTCTCACGGAGATGAGGACAATTATAAGGCTGAAGAATGGAAAGTTGAATGCGACAAAGACGGTTACAAGTTTACACATAAAATGAGTGGTCGCGTTTGTAACGTTAAAAATGGAAGTTCAGATAAAGGTGAAAAATTAGAACTGCGTGATTATAGTGGTGGTGATGAAGAAAGATTCCAATTAGAGGAAGTTACGCAAAACTTACAGAACACAAAGGTGCTTTCACTTTCAGCAGCAGTAGAACCTAATCGCACACGTATTGAGTGGGTTAATAACACAGGCGCAAGTAACGATTTCTTCCAAATTGAAAAATTGAATACTGTTACTGGTGTTTTCGAAACACTTGAAAATGTTAAATCATTATCTTCTCTCGATATGGAGCATTATGTTTCATACGATACAAAACCTATTGAGGGAGATAATTTCTACCGCATCAATGCTATTTCTTTTGATGGTTCAAACAATTTTTCTGATGTTCAGAAAGTAAATTTCAAAGGCTTAGCGGGTAGCTTGTCTATTTTCCCAAATCCTGCGGATGAAGTTTTAAATATTGACCTTTCGAGTTACAAAGGTTCGGCTGTGAGTTTGTTTGTCTATAATCATTTAGGACAAGCAGTAATAACACAACAAATAGATAAAGTGAGTGATGGTGTTATTCAAATCGATATTTCAAATCAGCAAATGGGTAATTATTTATTGCGTGTATATTCGAAAGGTAAACGCGACGAAACAAAATCGTTTATTTTGAATAAATAATTTGTAATCCGCTTTATATAATCATACAAACCCGCTTTGAGAAATTGGAGCGGGTTTGCTTTTTTATCAGCTCGCAACCGTTCTCGCACCATCTTCCAGAAACGCAGCCGTTTGTTTCTGTCTCCTGACAGAAGCCCAGTATTTTGCGGAATTTGATATACCTCGTGCCATAAAGTAAATAAAATGACGAACAAGACTTCATTAGAAGCCTTTAACTTGGTCGCTAAGATAATTTCAGAAGCACATTATTAAAAATCAGTTTTAATATACAAAAGCCGTTTCTTTAGTGAAAGAAACGGCTTTTGGGCTTTTTATGTTTTGATGACTAAAGATCAGAATACTCCGTAGGAAACATAAAATAACTGGTATTTTTTAACATATTGTTCAGATATTCTGGGTCAGCTTTTAGTTTTGTCCATTCCGGCGAACTCCCAAATGCTTTCCAATGTGCATCTCTTGATTCTTTATTCTCGAATGTCGTCATATACATCAGATTGGGCATGTGGCTACCTGAAATAACTTGTCCATAAAACACAGCGTTAAAACCAAGTCTTGTGAATAATTTTACTTCGCCCCCTGCATTAAACATTTTTACCTTGTTTTGATGTATTTTTTCGGTATGTCCTTCATAACTGCGTAATTCGTAAATTCTTTCGCTTTTAGGTCCCTTCAATTGTGAAAGATTAAGTATAGGCGCGTCTGGAAATGCCTGTAAAATGATGGTTTCAAAGCGAGCATAAGGTGGATTTTTGTAACTTGCCTCAATATAATCTTTACCTGCATTTTGATAAACCGCATCTTCATTGAGTTTCTTAGGCAGAACTAATAATTGGTCCAAGTTTTTGATGGGTGTTAATACATAAATCAACTTACCAAAAGCTGCTGTATCTGTTGCCACAGGTTTAAAAACGCCAATCGTTTTTATCCCCAATCTGTGCATGGCAGGAATGTAAGCATCTTTAAGATATTGTTCAATCCGCATTTCCTGTTCTTTGCTATTAACCATGTAAATTTTGATGTCATAAAATTCTCTTTTCGGAGGGTTTGCAAAAGCAGTAGAACCAATAAAGAGAAAAAGCAAAGTCTTAAATAATAATGAATTTGTCATTGTATTGTAATCTAAAATTGAAAATGTTGAAATAATATAAACAGTGTATTGCTTTAAGCCAGTACACTATTTTTAATGAATTGATAAAGAATTCTAAATGCAAAATTATGAATTGCACTATCAATAATGCTAATTACTCAGGTATTTAATTTTAGCTTTAAAATTGAAAAAAAACTATTCTTGCACCATTACACACAAAGAATATATTTTGGAGCTTAGAATTGAAGGTGCCTATCGGGTAAAATCTGGTAAATTAAATCTGAAAAAAAATGCAAAACAACTAATGAACTTGTTTAATTGAAAAAAATGTTAGTACATAATTCAATTTAAATGATGCATGAAATGAAACAACATATCAACAAAAAAGAAAAGCCCAATTCCAATTTTTAAGTCAAGAAAATGTTTGTGAGAATTTTACAACCAAAAGGTATGACTCAAGCACTTTATTTACTAAATTTTTTCTAAACTAAAATTTGTATTTTTAAATTTTTTATTTTGGTAAAATGAAATAAAAACGCGGTTGAATTTAAGAAGAAAATTTTTTTATTTTAAACACTCCATTTGAATGTTTTACAAAGAATGAGAGATGAATTATGATAAAAGTTTTACATAAAAATTTAACAATCAAATAATTAATATCATTGCTCTCTCAAAAACGAGATGTTTTTGGTTTTCAATTATATTTCAGTATGCAAATATAATTTTTCGTTAAAAAAACTTTTGACTTATCGCCAACTCGATAAGCTGAAATGTTAAAAAAAAGAGGATGTGAAAAACTTCATTTTATTGTGTAATTTTGTTACACTGAAGATAATTTTTAACCAGAACTAATAACTAACAAACACTGCCTGCAACATGTACCCATTACCGACACATTACCTTGTTTCACTTCAAAGGTCTTTACAAAAGTACTCAATGCAATTCTTATAATAATTTCAAGTAATCTTAACCGATTGCCTTGTATTTATATTTTCACATCACACTTATTTTAATCAAAACTTATTATCATGAGAAAGGTTTTTACACTTTTATCTGCCATACTCTTAACGACTTTTTCGTCGATGAGTTTATCAGCGCAAAATTGCGGAACAGCAACCAGAACAGCGGTTGACTGTAAATTTGGCACACCCGATGCGGTGGGTTGGGCAATGCAACAATTTTTTAACGATGGCTCAACGGCTACTTGGAATTTTGAATCTGGAGCAACATTTGTAGAAAATGCAGATGGCACTGCTTGTTTAAAGGGTGTTATAACACAATATGGCTCAAGCCCAGCGCGTAGTTTTAACGTGGTGGTTAATTTCACAGGTAAATCTACAACAACTACTGGCACGCCCGAAACTAATAATTTATGCCCTCCCGGAAGTACAGCATCGTGGCAGTATTACACACTTTCTTCGGGTTCGTTAACGGGTGTAGCTGGAACTGCTGCTGCTGGTGCACAATTGACTTTGACTCAACACATGATGCCTTCACAATATGGTATTGGTGGAGCGAATCAATGTTCAGAGACAAATAATTTAGGTATGACGGGTTGGTTCGAGTACCAAGTAGTTAGTCAACCTTCAAATGGTTGGTTAAAAATTATGCCTTATTCTTCGGCTCCAGTAGTAGGACAAGCCGATTTTTGTATTCGTTTAAGCGGTACGCCAACAACTTGCGGCGGCGGTGGAAATCCTTGTGATACAGATGTAACACCACCAGTTTTTGCAAACTGCCCTGCTAATATCGTTAAAACACCAACAGTAAGTGGTTCATGTTGGACAATTTCTTGGACGGCACCTACAGCTACCGATAATTGCTGCACACCAACGGTTACACAAACTGCTGGACCTGCTAATGGTTCGTGTTTAGCACCAGGTAGTTATACAGTAACTTACACTGCAACAGATTTAAAAGGCAATAAAGCGTATTGTACTTTCACTATAACTGTAAATCCTTTTAATACTTGCGATAACGATGTAACGCCACCAGTTTTTGTAAACTGCCCTGCTAATATTGTTAAAACACCAACAGTTAGCGGTTCATGTTGGACAATTTCTTGGACGGCACCAACAGCTACTGATAATTGTTGCACTCCTTCAGTTGTACAAACTGCTGGACCTGCTAATGGTTCTTGTTTAGCACCAGGTAGTTATACAGTAACTTACACTGCAACAGATTTAAAAGGCAATAAAGCGTATTGTACGTTTACTATTACGGTAATTCCCTACAATCCTTGCGGTAGCGATGTAACAGCGCCCGTATTTACAAATTGCCCAACAAATATAAGTGTAACTACAACGTCGAATTGTGCTGTTGTCACTTATTCTACACCGACAGCAACAGATAACTGTAGTACTCCAACAGTTGTTCAAACAGCAGGCTTTGGAAGTGGTTATTGCTTCGTTATAGGCACTACGACCAATACTTTTACAGCAACAGATGCAAAAGGAAATAAAGCTTATTGTACTTTCACTGTAACTGTTACTAAAACTCCGCCAATTTGTCTACAACCGGCAACACCTTATGGTTATACTTTTATTGGTCAATACGGAAATAATTTCTATTACAAGTACAACGGTGATGACGAAAAATACAGCGAATCTAAAAAACGTTGTGAAGGTTATGGCGGTCATTTAGCATATTGTAAAGAAAGTGGGGAAGGTGATTTCCTTAAAAAGTACAAATACGGTAAAAAAATGTGGTTAGGTTTAGAATATGACGGATACAACTGGTATTGTGGTGATGGTTCGAAAGAAAACAACTACAATTGGGGTTATGGTGAACCTAAAAAAGACGATAAAGATAAAAAGTATTGTAAAGTGGACGATGATGGCAAATGGTATGCCTGCAAAGACGACGAAAAAGGCGGTGCTATTTTGGTACTACCTTGTGCGACTACACCACCACCAACATGTATTCAGCCGAATACGCCTTATGGTTATACTTTTATTGGTCAGTACGGAAATAATTTCTATTACAAGTACAACGGCGATGATGAAAAATACAGCGAATCTAAAAAACGTTGTGAAGGCTATGGCGGTCATTTAGCGTATTGTAAAGAAGGAGGGGAAGGTGATTTCCTTAAAAAATACAAATACGGTAAAAAAATGTGGTTAGGTTTAGAGTATGACGGATATAACTGGTATTGTGGAGATGGTTCAAAAGAAAATTTCTACAGCTGGGGTTATGACGAACCTAAAAAAGATGATAAAGATAAGAAGTATTGCAAAAAAGATGATGATGGTAAATGGTATGCAAGCAAAGACGACGAAAAAGGTGGTGCCATTTTGGTTTTACCTTGCGTTGGTACTCCTTCACCAGTTTGTAACGCCAACTTCGATGAAAAAAAGTATTACAAAATTGTGAATAAGAAGTCAGGTAAATGTCTTGATGTTGAAGGTGCTAAAAAAGATAAATATGCTGCGGTTGAGCAATACGATTATTACGGTGGTGATAACCAGAAATGGTATATCATTCCAACAAGTGATGGTTACTGCAAGATGTACGCCAAACACTCGGGTAAAATTCTTTCATGCAACAGTTCTTGGAATGGTTCACAACTTTATCAAGACGAAGATAAAAAAGATAAAGATAAAGAAAATGCCAATGGCGAAAAAGAATGGAAAATTGAGTGCGACAAAGATGGCTATAAAATTACGCACAGAATGAGCGGTCGCTCATGCCATGAAGGTTATAATATTTATAATGGCTCACACTGCCAACTGTGGGATTGGAATTCGGGCGATGAAGAAAGATTCGATTTAGTAGATGTTACTAACGATCAATCAGGTCAGCATTTACAAAACACGAGAGTGCTTTCAATTTCTGCATCGGTAGAAGCGAATAAAACGCGTATTGAGTGGGTGAACAACACAGGCGCTACGAACGATTTCTTCCAAGTTGAAAAATTAAACGCTACAACGGGTAATTTTGAAGCCATTATAAATGTGCCTTCTTTGAATACTACTACAATGGAAAGCTATGTATCGTATGACGTTAAGCCTACTGAAGGCGATAATTTCTACCGCATCAATGCTATTTCTTTAGATGGTACAAGCACTATTTCTGATATTCAGAAAGTGAACTTCAAAGGTTTAGCAGGTAATTTATCAATATTCCCTAATCCAGCGGATGAAGTTTTGAATATTGACTTAACGAACTATAAAGGCAAAGCTGTTAGTTTATTTGTTTACAACCACTTAGGTCAAGCAGTAATTACGCAGCAAATTGACAATGTAACTGACGGACTCATTCAGGTGGATGTTTCGAACCAACATATGGGTAATTATTTGGTGCGCATTGCTTCTAAAGGCAAACGCGATGAAACTAAATCGTTTATTCTGAATAAATAGTTCATAAATTAAAATTCTTCAATACTTATAATTCTACCAAAACCCGCTTCAAGCAATTGGAGTGGGTTTTTTTTTAAAGAATAGAATTACCAAAGCAAAAACAAATAGGATTGCTGTCAAAATAATAGCACCAATAGCTATAAAATCGCCGTGTAGTGTATAAAAGGTGATAATGCTCGGTGCAAATATATCTTGCTTGATAGCAGCATCGACACCATACGCTGTGCCTTGTGTTTCGTTACCCAAAATATCAATAAAACAACTTCTACCTGTATTGGCAGAATGCGCCACAGGTCGGCGTAATTCAATAGCGCGCAAACGCGCAAAGTCGGCGTGTTGCTGATAGCCAGGTGTATTATCCCACCAACCGTCGTTCGTGACAACAAAAAGCGCATCGGCACCATTACGCACATAACCTGTGCAGTATTCGCCAAAAATTGATTCGTAGCAAATTACTGGCGCTACCTTCTTACTTCTATCCGAACTTACAAAAACATCGCGATTTTTCTGTTCGCCTAAACCATTCACCGAACCACCCATTTTTTCAAACAAAGGCACTAAAAATCCTAAAACTTGGGGATATGGCAAAACTTCGGGTCCAGGTACGAACTTCGATTTTTTATAAAGTGGCATCGGCATCAGCGCATTGTTAATTTGTGTTGCTGCGTCATATTCTTCCCAATATGTGTAAGTGCCATCGCCATAATTCAGTTCATGAATAGTAATTGGTCTATTAGGATAGCGAATAGCTGTATGACCCGAATATGTCCGTGTAGTTTCAATGCCTAAAACAATATTAAGTTTTGGAAATTTATGAGTGAAATTTTTTAGCGCCAAAGTACTTGGATACGTCTCAGCCGATTCCATATTCCTGAAAATAAAAGCAGTTTCTGGATAGACTAAATAATCCGTTGTGCTATCTACTACGCTCGCTGAAAGGCGTAGGAATTTTTGAAGTTGAATTTCTTCTGGAATTTGAAATTTTTCGTAATGGGGCTCAAAATTGGGCTGAATGACAATGACGGAAATCTTTTTTAGCGATGAGTTTTGAACCTTAATCTTTGAGTTATCTTGGAAAGGCTCATGGCTCATTGTTAATAGCTGATTGCTGAAAACTGATTGCTGATTAAGTAATATACCAAGCGATATGAATACAGGCACTAAAATCAGTGTTGCAAAAATAATTCTATCTTTTAAAATGAAAGTTGGTTTCTGAAATGCTTGCCAAACAAAAATATTTGCCACCCAAACCCATAAAGCACCACCAAAAACACCCGTATATTCATACCATTGAATCAAACTTGGCACAGATGCAAACGCATTACCCAGATTGAGCCAACTCCAAGAAATATTCCAATTCAGGTGTAAATATTCAAAACTCAGCCAAGCACTTGCGAATAAAATGTATTTTAGGGTTGGTCGTTCGTAAAAAAAAGCATTCCGAGTAACGCGATGAGCCACCCATAAAACGGACATCATGAAAAAAGCATTTAAAAAATTGGCGATGATTCCAGCTGTTAATCCAGCATTAGAAACCCACCATGTTACGCCAATATTCCAAATGACTAAAGTGTTGTAAGCGTAAAGTGTAAATCGGGAAGATTTGCTTTTGTCGCCCGCTATACGCACTTTAGCAATTTCGTGCTCAACTTGTAATAAAAATGCCCAAGCCACGAAAAGCGTAATCGGAATGGGTATTACGGGAAATCCCAAGGTGAGCAAAAAACCGCTGATAGTCGAAAGTGTTAACCAACGTTTATTGAATTTGTTCCAGCGCAATGCGATGATGATTGCCCAGGCACTCGATAGCCATAAAAACGACCAGTAACTCCAAAGTGGCAGCCGATATAATTGTATGCTGGCAACCAAAAAACTGAGAGCACCGAGTAAACCAATTATTTCTCGGGTCTTGAATGTTTTTTGTGTAAAGGAAGTTTTTTGTGATATCATTATGCTTACCTAAATTTTTTCACCACAAAGTTGTTAAACGTTCGGGGAACTTTAAAAGTTCCCCGAACGTGTATTGCCCAAAAAAATATGAGCCATGTCGGGTGACAATGACTCATGTTTTTTGTAAATCATATTTAAAGAATTACTGACCTGATGCAGTGCGAATTTTTTCGCGAATCGTTTGAATCATTTCTGGCGATGCCTTTACTTTTTCAACACTGTTACGGAGGTAGTCTCTAAAATTTTGTTCTTTTTCAAAAGCGTTAGCAATGTTGGGGTTGAGGCTTAATTCACTTTTAAAGTGCACTTCATCTTCGTGTGTCATTCCTCTGTCTAAAAATAGATTAACACGTTGATAGACGTTACTAATTGTAGAATTTTCTCTCATCGAGATTGAGTTTTGTACTGCCATTAGTAGGTATTTTATTACGGACAGTTAGTTAAATAATGCTATTAAAAAACATATCTGGGGTGGAAAAAATAAAATTTAAATAAGAAAAATTTAAAATTTTAAGTACAGGCTGGATTGAGATTTGGTTTTAATGGCGTGCTTCTCAACTAATAAATACGAATATAATATGTGCTTCCTTACTTAACCAAATATGGTACAGAAAAAGTTCAATGACATTTAAAGATTAACATTTCAAATTGGTTTTTTTGTCATTATTGCAAATAACAAAACAAATTGTGATGATTGGTGAGTGGTTAGAAAAACTTTTACTTTTAATTTTTCATTTTTCACTTTCTGTATCGAACCCATGAGAAGACGCATAACTTTTGAGTTTCACTTTCAGCAAGCTGCGCGCACGCGCTAACCGAGAACGCACCGTGCCGATAGGTATATCATATATATCGGCTAATTCTTCGTATTTAAATTCATCGACGTAACACAATAGCATAATGCTTCTGTACTCATCGGGTAAACTATTAATGGCAAGTAAAATTTCGTCGCTCAATTCAGAATTGTGTAGTTCGTAATCTAAATCGGCGTGTAACGGGTAATCGGGGTTTTCGTTTTCGGGTTTAATAGTTGTACTATCGTAATCAATAACTTTACCGCGCCGTTTATTGCGGTTATACTCGTTTATGAAAGTATTTTTCATTATTCGGAACAACCAAGCGCGCGCGTTTGTACCTTCAATAAAAGTATCGGCGCCCTTAAATGCTTTGAATAATGTGTCTTGAACCAAATCGGCAACTTCGTTTTTATTCTGAGTAAGATAGTACGCAAAATTAGCTAACGCATCGGCGTGGGGCAGAAATTCACTATCGAAGCGATTAAGTGGCGACATGCGTTGGTTTAACTAAATTAATTGACGAAGCAAATATAGAAAAGTATGTCCTATTTTGAACAAAATGGGATATTGATACAGCACAGATTTTAGAGTTTTTTTAGAAAGGGAAAGAAAATCTCTGTAAATGTTAATTTTTAGGATACAAAAACGGCTTCCATCAACCGAAGTTGAGGAAGCCGTAGGATCGCTTACTTAGCTTAGAAGGATAAAATCTTTAGCCAAAACAAACCCTTAAAAGAATTTAATGGTAGTTAAGTCTGCGTCAGTTGCGATTCCAACTGTCGCCAAACCCTTTGCCAAAGTCTTTAATTCTGAATAGCCCGTTTTGAGCAAAGTAAGATCGTCGTTGACAGCGGCAGCTTTTGTAATGGTCGTTGTCGCTTCGCCATTAAAATCGTCGAAAGCAGTATTGTACGAACCAATTAAAGTTTGTAAAGCAGTTGCTTTATCTTTTAACGTTTGCGGAGCATCCGTTTTGGCGATAATAGCAGAACAAGAATCCGCTGCTTTTTGAACGATGGTCGGTTTTGTAACCGCTTTTAATCCACGTGCGTGAGAACTCATTGACATTAAATTTTGAGGTTAAAAAAAATGTTTACTTGCTGCGAGCTTGTGCGCACAAGTCTCGGAATAATTAAGAACGAATTGTACACTGCGGCTTAATTATGATACAAATATAAACAAATTGTTTTAAAAATACCAATAAATAATGCGAAATTTGTTTGAAATAAAAATCTGTACATAGTATTTGATTTGATTATTTTTGCGTCGAGCTTAAACCTCGCCCCCTATTATGTCGGGAAGAGATTTAAGCTCGTAATTCGTAATTGAATGAATATTGCCGTAAACACGCGTTTACTTTTAAAAGGAAAATTAGAAGGCATCGGCTATTTCAGCTTTGAAGTATTGCGTCGAATGGTTTTGAGCATGCCCGAACACACCTTCTATTTTATTTTTGATAGACCTTACGATTCAGATTTTATTTTTGGCAAAAATGTCATACCCATAGTCGTTCCTCCACCTACACGTCATCCTATTTTGTGGTATATTTGGTTTGAATGGAGCGTTGCGCGCATTTTGAAAAAATTAAAACCAGATGTTTTTCTATCGATGGATAATTACTGCACCCTCAATACCAAAATCCGAACGGTTTTAGTACAGCACGATATTTCTTTTGTTCATTACCCAAAAGAAGTGCCGCGATTAGTGCATGCGTACTATAAATTTTTTATTCCTAAATTTTTGAAGAAGGCAGATAGGATTATTACCGTTTCAGAGTTTTGCAAACGCGATATTCTTTCAGCATATAAAAACATTTCTCCCAAAAAAATTACTGTTGCTTTCAATGGTTGGCGCGAAGCATTTAAACCGATTTCAGACAGCGAAAAAGAAAACACTAGGAAAACATACACAAATGGTGCGCCTTATTTTATATATGTCGGTTCAATCAATCCGCGCAAAAACATAGATACGCTGATTAAAGCATTCGATATGTTTAAAACGAATGTATCAAGCGAAGTAAAATTAGTTTTAGTAGGTCGCGTGGCTTGGCAAAAAGAAAAAGTTATGTCAGCCTACAAAACTTCAAAATTTAAGAGCGATATTATTTTTATGGGTTATGTCGAATCGAGCCTATTACCCGCGCTTTTAGGTTCAGCTTTAGCGCTAACCTACATCAGTTTGTTCGAAGGTTTTGGCGTTCCTATCATCGAAGCTATGTCTTGTGAAGTACCCGTCATTACTTCAAACTGTACTGCCATGCCCGAAATTGCCAATAATGCTGCCCTTTTAGTTAACCCAACTGATATTGATGATGTTGCCAATGCTTTGCAAAATATTTATGCCGATGTTGATTTGCGTAACCAACTGATTGCTAAAGGCAAAATTCGGAAAAATAATTTTAGTTGGGATACGACTGCCGAAATTATTCAGAAAATAATACTCGATAATTATGCAACTTTTTAAAATTTCATAAGTCATTCATGTAAATAAAAAAATCTTTTAAACAGATATTTTTGATGAAAAAATTTACCAGTTTCTTGTTTTTTAATTTATTGCTCACTCTTTTGAGTGCTCAATCTATTTCTAAAGATTCTGTACTTCAAAAACGACAATACCAGACAATAAAACTTTCGAGTGAAATTAAACTCGATGGCATACCCGATGAAGCCGCATGGAATGCTGTTGAATGGAGTGGTGATTTTATAGAATTTTTACCCACCGAAAAAGCGCAACCACCACACCAAACGCGATTCAAAATTATTTACGATGATAAATTTTTATATGCAGCTTTTGAGTGTTTCGATATAAAGCCCGATTCAATTGTTCGACGCTTAGGAAGGCGCGATGATTTTCCAGGGGATTGGATTTCAATCGGCATTGATAGCTATCATGATTTGCGAACAGCGTTTTCATTTACGCTCTCCGTATCGGGTGTTAGAAACGATGAATTTATTTCAGGCAACGGCGATAATTTTGACGACAGTTGGAACCCGATTTGGTTTGGGAAAACACATATTGGCACCAACAGTTGGACAGCCGAGATGAAAATACCTTTTAGCCAATTGCGTTATGGAAAAGAAGCCGACAAGGTTTGGGGATTACAAGTGATGCGGAAATTTTTTAGAAAAGACGAACGCTCGTTTTGGCAGCTCATTCCGAGAAGTTCTGGCGGGTGGGTGAGTGGTTTTGGTGAATTGAATGGTTTGAAAGATGTTAAACCACAAAAACAGATTGAAATAGCGCCTTATGTAGTTGCTCAGACCAAAAGATATAAAAAAACAGAAGGCAATCCGTTTGCAACGGGCGCTGATTCAAAAATCAATTTTGGCGTTGATGGCAAGGTGGCTATTACGAGCGATTTGATTCTTGATTTTACCGTTAATCCCGATTTCGGACAAGTTGAAGCCGATCCATCGCAGGTGCGGATTGACGGTTTTCAAAGTTTTTTTGACGAAAAACGACCCTTTTTTATTGAAAGCAGAAATTTATTCGATTATCAAATTACAGGCTCGCAAGCGGGTGGGCAATATGATTCGGATTTGCTTTTTTACTCGCGTCGTATTGGTTCTTCACCGCATGGATACCCCAGTTTAGGCAGCAACGAATACGCCAACATACCCGATAATACTGCCATTTTAGGCGCAGCCAAGTTTAGTGGCAAAACTAAAAACGGCTGGAGCATTGGTGTGCTTGAAAGCGTTACGCGACGCGTAGAAGCTACAATTGACAATAACGGCGCAAGGCGCACAGAATCTGTTGAACCATTGACAAGTTATTTTATTGGGCATTTGCTCAAAGATTTTGACAAGGGAAACACAGTTTTGGGCGGTGTATTCACAGCAGTTAATCGCGAAACATTATCAGGTGGAAGTGTCGGCTCGGGAAGCGATTTATCAAAGCAATTAAACAGTAGTGCTTATTCGGGTGGCTTCGATTTTGTGCATTACTGGAACAAAAAAGCGTGGTATTATCGAGGTAATCTCATTTTTAGCCATTTAGAGGGCACTCGGCAATCTATTTTAAATACGCAAACTTCTTTTGAACATTTATTCCAGCGAAGCAATAATTCAGAAGCCAGATTGGATTCTTCGCTCACTTCTTTAACTGGAACTGGTGGTACATTTCGTTTGGGTAAATCTGGCGGTAAACAAAGTAAAATTGGCGGAATGTGGCAAGGTGAAACAGGTATTACTTGGCGCTCGCCGCAATTGGAATTGAATGATATCGGTTTTATGCAAACTGCCGATGAAATCAACCATTTCACTTGGGTGTCGTATGTGTTTCAAAAACCGCTCTCTATTTTCAATAATTGGCGTTTGAATTACAACCATTGGGGACGGTGGGATTTTTCTGGTCAATTAATGTATTTGCAAATGAACGTCAACTCCAATGCACAATTTAAAAACTATTGGGGCGGTGGAACAGGCGTAACTTGGAATCCGTATGAGGTTTCAAATAACGCATTGCGCGGCGGACCTTCATCGCGACGACCTGCGGGCGTAGATCATTGGGGATTTATTCAGGGCGACAGAAGACAGAAAGTATATTTTAATTTGTTTTTCGATAATGCTTGGGGATTTGATAATACTGTTCAATCCAATAATGTTAATTTGGGTGTAACTATTCAACCTTCCAACAATTTCAATATCAATATCGGAACAGGCTATAATTATTACTGGCGCAAACAAGATCAGTACGTTTCTCAAGTGAATGTAAATAATACAACGCGTTATGTCGTCAGCGAAGTGAGTCAGAACACTTTGAATTTTACACTGCGTTTGAATTATAATGTCACACCCGAATTAACGATTCAGTATTACGGACAACCGTTTATTACGCGCCCAATTTATCAAAATTTCGCTTACGTAACGGATGCGCTTAATCCAAATTATGATTTGCGGTATCATAAATTTTCGAGTTCAGAAATTAAATTTGATGGCTCAAACTATATTATAAACGAAGTAAATAATCCGAAATACAATTATAGTTTCTCTAAGCCCGACTTTAACTTCGTTCAATTCAGATCTAATTTGGTGATGCGTTGGGAATATCGTTCAGGCTCAGAGCTGTATTTAGTCTGGTCGCAAGCCAATACACCCGACGTAAATACCGATTTAAATTCACCCGTAGCAACAAGTCTATTCAATAATATTTATAACGATGGCGCTAAAAATATTGCTTTAGTGAAATGGACGTATCGGTTTTTGAGGTAGACGGTTGGCCAAGATTCAACGGATTTACAGATTTCCTTGATTTACGCATCCTGAAAATCTGTAAATCTGTTGAATCTTGGTCAAAGTTTAATAAACCGCTGCGTACTGACTCCATCGCTATTCGAAACAGAAACCAAATACACGCCACTCGGCAAAGAAGCAATATTGATTTGATTTGATAGGCCGCTTAGCTTTGTCTGCCTCGATAAAATTTGCCCCGCCATATTTGATATGGTTATATCGTAAGTAAGGGCAACTGACAAGGGGCAACTGACAACTAAATTGTCATTCGCAGGATTCGGAAACAACTTAAAATTTTGTGTTGTAAACTCAACCGTTGGTGTGCGAACAAACTTCAGTGCGCGTTTAACAGCAGCGAGCGCATCAATTCTGCCATAACCATAAGTATTATTTGGAACAGACAAGCTACTCACACCGCCGCATTTTTCGGCACCCGTTGTTAAACTTTTTGCTGTTTGTTTAATGATGCTTTCAATCGTATCCACTTGACCTGCGAGCTTCGGATTAGCCGAAATCATTAATGCTACTAAACCGACTACATGAGGACCGGCCATACTTGTGCCTGAATAATAAGCATACC
Organism: Saprospiraceae bacterium; assembly: GCA_043781915.1. Taxonomy (GTDB): domain Bacteria; phylum Bacteroidota; class Bacteroidia; order Chitinophagales; family Saprospiraceae; genus JAAFJT01. The sequence goes on along the minus strand of JAYWBA010000107.1, from coordinate 4,358 downwards.
CATTATTCGGAATGGAAGAATAGACAACAGCACCTGGCGCAGAAATTTCGGGTTTTAAGCGGTTACTGCTATCAATAGTGACGTTACCACGACTACTAAAACCTGCAATTGTATCGTTAATTTGTGTTGCTCCCACTGAAAAGGCTTTTTTGAAAAATGCGGGAGGACCCGATGTTGTATTACAAGCAGGACCTGCATTTCCGTTTGATACAACAACAACAATTCCTGAGGCGCGTGTTTTTTCTAATGCCGTGTTCAGTACGGCAAAATTGCTGCTGTTACAACCTTCAGTAGTGGCGCAATACCACGAATTATTAATCACGTGTGGTGCTAAACTCGTATTCGGCGAGGTGCCATCAATTTTTGTGGGCGCAATAAACCACTGCCAACACTCTACATAACGCACCAAAGTGCCATCACCGCGATCCATATTGCGCGCGCCTACCCATTTCGCATCGGGAGCCATGCCAGTAAAAATAGTATCGGTCGAACCTATCATCGAACCCATCGTGTGTGTGCCATGACTTACATCATCGCAAGGCGCTTTTATATCGTATCCACACGGATTTCCTTTTGAAACTGAAGTATCGAGGTGAATCGCATCGTGCCAATTATAATCGTGCGAAATTGTTCCATTAGCGAGCGTACCGCGATATTTTTTATTGAGTGCTGGGTGCAACCAATCATAACCTGTATCTGCTCCACCTACAACAACATTTTGTCCGCGATAACCCAGCAACCAAACGCTATCGGCTTTTGTTTTCGGAATTCCCCACGAAATAACATTGGTTCTAAAATTTGAAACTGCCGTATTATCAACCTCAATGTCTGCTTCTCTTCTCGATTTCGGATTGTTTATTATTTCAGCCACCTCTTCACGTGCTGCTATTTGTTCGATAAGAGCGCTTGTAGCGTGTGGCAAATACACAGCGTTCACTAACCACATTGATGTGTAAGCTGTTTTAGTAATATTCAAAAATGAAATCAAATCTTTTTGAGTGTTAGAGGCAGTTGTCGTTAAAGTATTATAAACAAACGCGCCTTTGTCGTTTTTTTCAAACATATTGTCTGCTGCCGATACATCAGCTTGAGCACGCATTACAACAATTATTTCGGTTTCGGTGTGTTGGGCTAATGCTTCAAAAACAGACTCATGCACTTTGGTTTGCCAACTTTGTGCCGAAAGGTTGTAAACTAAAACTGAAAATAATGCTACTAATAATCGGGTTTTTAATAATTGCATGAAAGATTTTTTTATTTTTTGAAATTTCAAACCAAATGTAAGATGCTTTCAGGACTGATTTTGTTTTACTGTGTAATATTTTTCTGTTCAATTGAATAAATTAAAACGTGAAACATCCCTAAAATTCTAACACAGAATTTTCTAATAGCTTTTCCTAAGTCCGAAGGACTTAAAAGCATTCCGAAAATACATGTTATAAAATTCAAGATGTTTTATGTTTTCTTTCGAGTGAAATTCAACGCTTTACCAACTAATCGATAACAAAGAAACACCTTGTCGTGGCAATTCAATAGACAATTTTGTCTCATTCAACATTTTAATCTTTTTTGGTTTTGACAATAAAGCCAATTGCCCGCTTTGTTCCAATTCTTTGTATTGTGCTGCTGTTGGTTTTTGAGGTGACCCCATTTTTTTCCAAACTTCATACGAGTTGCTGTGGTCTTTATCAATGCGATAATGTTTCAAAACGGCATTTTTAGTCGGCAACCCTCTCAGTAAAAGCGATATCATTGCTGGATTACCCACTAAATCATCGTCGTGGTAATTCCATAACAAAATCGAAACACTGTGCGAATCCCGCGATGCAAAAGCATGAATATCAGGTTGTGCCGTAACGCCGTTATCTTTAATTTGCAGTGCAGAAAATCTTTTGGGATTTAGAACTTCTACTCTGTTACCTTGCATCATCCCAAACATTCGGAACACATTTAACACAGGTTTATCCACGCCATTTGTTGCTAAATCTCTAAACCCCTCAAACCAGGGTTGATCTTCGAATTCAAACGCCCATGTAACTGCACCGACCAAATTGACTTTGTACGCATCTGCCAATTCGTACAATCGGGTGTACGCAGCAGCTGTATAACTCGAATACATTGTTCCATTTCTATAGGCATTTTGCGGACTTGTTTTCATGCCACAAGCGGCACAACCTTCGGGATCACATTCACTGATGATGATGGGTAATTGGGAAAATGCGGAAGCGTAAACTGTTTCAAATCCATTTGCTACATTACTCAGTTCTTTCCCTAAATTCATTCGAACGTGTTTATCAACCACTTTAGGGCTTCCTTTTGCATGAAAACTAATGAAATCAATCGGACTTCCTATTTTTTGCGTTGCATAATTAGTGTCAGAGGCACAATGCGTTAAAAAATCTTTTAAGAATTTTTTGGCTTTCGGATTACTCGGGTCTGTCGTCGCAGGTCCACCAACAATTGCTTTGGGGCAAGCGCGTTTCACGGCATCAACTGTGTAATCGTAAAGTTTAAAATATTCGGCTGTCGTGCCTTGCCAATAAGAAATATCGGGTTCGTTCCAGACTTCCCATCGCCAAGTAGTAACTTCAGTTTCGCCATACTTAGCAACACAATGTTTAACCCATTGAAAAATCAACTCCGACCATTTTGCATAATCTTTTGGCGGATATGACCAACCTGTGTAAATATCACTGTATTTATCGCCAGGTTTCCAATAATGGCGATAAGGTTGCGGCTTTACCGACATGGCTTCGGGTGTAAATCCGATTTCAGCCATCGGTTTCATGCCGCGTTTTATCAAAACATCAAAAATACTGTCCACAATAGTCCAACTATAAATCGGATTGCCGTTTGCATCTTCCGTATAAGCATTCGTGCTGCCCCATTTCAAGGCGGCTTTACCATCGCCTGTTGTGAGTAAACTGTGCGCACGAACATAGACTGGCGTTTTACTCAAAGCTGCAATTTCGGTGAGCAGTTTTTTGCCATCTTTCATGTAAGTGTAATTGGGTTCGTCGTAACCAAACCATGCCCAAAGCGGTTGCATTTTTCCAATATCTTTTTGGGTGTTGATGGATATATTGAAAGTGTCAGTTTGTGAAAAGAGAGATTGAGCCCAAACGACTAAAAAGAAAAGCAGCGCTAATCGGCGCTCGCATTTATTTTTTCTATGCATAGTTTTAATTTCTTCGAAAGTAGGTGTACACTTTAAAATCCAGCCACTCGCCATTTTTTAGTCAACCGCAAGCGCTTTGTAATATTTTGGGAGACATCGCCGCATTATAAATAGACAGCACCGGCAGCCACTTCGCGCGCAGCGTCCAAATCTTTCTGAACATTCTGCAGTTTTGAAGCCAACGTGCCGAGAGCAATTTTACCAAGCGGTAAGCGCAATGGCGCGTTTTCGGAATGAGCGAGATCGATGATGGCGCGTGCCGCTTTTTGCGGATCACCTTCTTGTTTACCAGCAATACCTTTCATGCGCTCTCTGAATATACCAGCTGTTGGTGTATAATCGTCGATGATTTTTTCTGCAAATCCGAAACCAGCGCCTGCAAAATCGGTGCGAAAAGGTCCGGGTTCAACGATGGTGACTTTGATTCCGAGTGGAGAAACTTCCGCAGCCAAAGCTTCGCTGAATCCTTCGAGGGCAAATTTACTTGCGCCGTAAATACCGAATCCCGGGAAACCTTTAAACCCGCTGTGCGATGAAATCTGAAAGATGTGGCCGCTTTTCTGAAGGCGCATCATCGGCAAAAATTGCTGCGTTACGGCTAATGCGCCAAAAAAATTGGCTTCAAATACGCTGCGCGTTTCTTCGGTGTTTGTTTCTTCAATGGCACCAGCAAAACCAAATCCGGCGTTGTTAACAAGCACATCGATTCTTCCGAATTGCTTTTCCACTTCCACTGAAGCATTCTGAATGTCTTCGGGTTTTGTTACATCCATCCGAATCGCCAGCGCTTCATCTTTGTGCGCGTTGTTGAAAACATCCACCTGTGTTTGCTGGCGAAAAGTGCCAATCACAAAATCGCCAGATGCGATAACTTCTTCAGCGAGTGTTTTACCTAAGCCGCTTGATATGCCAGTGATAAACCAAACTTTTGAGTTTTCTTTTTGAGTCATATTCTTTTTTAAACACAAAAGTAGGTCAAAACGTGTAATTTTTTGTCGAACGATAACGAGGCAATTTAGTATTATTTGGAGATGGTATATTTGGGAAAAAATTTTATTAATAAGTATCTCTGCTTCTAGGATGCATAATAAATACGTGTTAAGAAAAGAAAATAGTTCGGCAAGCCTTAGGTTTTAGCCGCTGCGCGGCTAAAACCTAAGGCTTGCAAGGGTGTTGTGCG
>JAYWBA010000106.1:0-2044 GCA_043781915.1 Saprospiraceae bacterium | reverse complement strand
TGGAAGAAGATTTGTCAATTCATTTCAATTCCTTTCGGTACGATTAAAAGTACGCCGAAGACGAAACAACAATGGTCGGTTCAATATTTCAATTCCTTTCGGTACGATTAAAAGGCGACTGGTAGTCTTAATAATCGCGCCCTGTCCGGTATTTCAATTCCTTTCGGTACGATTAAAAGCAGCCGCAGCAGCTTACGCCAGCGACGCGCACAAAAATTTCAATTCCTTTCGGTACGATTAAAAGCTAAAGCAATGCCAGAATTAAAAGCCTTCCTATCGATTTCAATTCCTTTCGGTACGATTAAAAGCCGTTTTTTAAAATGCAACGGCAAAATATTATTTGTAAAATTATGCAAATGCGTTTGAACAACAAAGTTTTAAGGCTTTATTTTTTAGATTTTCAAAATTATTGTATGTCAAAGAACTTTCGCTATTTAGCGTTTGTCGTCGCTGTGCAATAGTATGATTTTACAAGCGCACCGACGATTTTATATATCGTTTATTATCAATTCTTTCGGTAAAAATAAGATTTTAATTTGATTCTTTTGAGTTAATTGCGAACTATTTACCAATCAGTGACGATATTTTTAAATTTACAAAAAATTATCGGTCGCATTTTTTTCAAGCCCGATAATTTCTTTTTCCAACCATTTCTCGTGTCGGCTTGTGAAAATGATGAAGCTATCTTCTTTTTTATCTAAAATTTTTTGCGCTTCGAGTTTTAATTCTTTCAACTGAACGGATGTTAATTCGCCTTCAAAAACGGAATTTTGAATCCAGTGTAAATATTTACGGCACAGTTTGAGCATTTTAACCACGCGCTTTTCGCCACAATCGTACACAGCAATGATATACATGTTAGTTGACAGTTGTTAGTGTTTTTGCAATTTGCGTTTTGCCATTTGTTTTCACCACCAGATTTTAAACGGCTTATATGCGTCTTCTACACCCAGAATAAATTTCTGGAGTTTCCAACATTCTATCAATACCAATCGCTTGTAACTGACTTTTTTATTCAATGTCCTGTGTTGAATCGTTTCTTTGAGGCGTTCATCCCATTCTCTAACCACAATTTTTCTGCCCGCGTCATTCAATCTGCAACCATTGAGTTTTGTGTCGAAATGGTTTGCTTGAATTTCTTTTTTGTTCAAAAGTTTAAAAATCATTCTATCTACTAAAATGGGTTTGAATATTTCTGATACATCAAGTGCCAAAGAATAGCGCCTGAAACCAGGTTCGTGCAAAAAACTAATGGTTGGGTTGAGTTGTGTGTGAAAAATAGTATCGAGTGTGAGCGTATAACAGAGCGAATTACCAAACGAAATCAGTGCATTTATTTCGTTCGAGGGCGGCTGTTTGGTGCGGTTGCCCATGGTAAAATCGTTAATGATGACATCGAAAGCATTGTAGTAACTGTTTCTGCAATTACCTTCAATACCCATGAGTTCGTTAATTTCTTGGCACTCAGTAATCAGCCCGCGATAATTTTCTATACCTGTGATGATGGGTTCTAAATCGCGACCGCGATTGTCGTAATATTTCAAGTTTTTAATGATATTGTACGACGCACCTTCAATAAACGCTTGGGCAATTTTTAATCGTTTGGGTTTGTTGAGATAAGTTTTAGTTTGGTCGACTTGCACTTTACCTGCCAATAAATATTCACGCGGCATGAACGAACCTGTATAATGTTCGTAATAATCGAAAAAATGCACACAAATTTGTTCTTTGCCCAAAAAATTATACAATGCCGAATTAGCATCAATAGTGCCGAAAACGTACAAACTCTCGATGGTTTCGATAGGAATATATTTGGCAGGTTGTTCAACACCCTGCGCGTCAGTTGCTACAAATTGCAGCGTGTTATCTTTTCGATTCATCCTTCCCGGATTGAATAAATAGTATGGGCGTTTCATTGAAAAATATTATTTTTTTTTCACAGATTTCATCCGAGGATGTAATAAGGTCGCTTTTTTACTTTTCACTTTTCACTTTTCACTTTTCACTTTTCACTTTTCACTTTTCACTTTTCACTTTTCACTTT
>JAYWBA010000105.1:0-37726 GCA_043781915.1 Saprospiraceae bacterium | reverse complement strand
TTAATATACAAATATAAGGAAGGTCGTTTTTATAGAAATGAAAATATAAAAAACATCCCGAAAATTCAATGTTGGAAAATTCGGGATGTTTCATGTTTTTCATTAACCATTAACCATTAACAATTAACCATTAATCAATGACTACTATTTAGATTTCTTCTTAATTGTACAACCAATGGCGCGCGTAAAATTAGGCTCTGGGCTTTTCCCAGATTGAATAGCAGCGATTGCTTTTTCGGCATATTTCTCAGTGATATTTTCGCCTTCCATATCATTATCTATTGAGCCGATATACCGCACTGTGTTTGTATTATCGAGTATAAAAACGTGTGGAGTTCTCGTTGCACCAAATTGAGGAAACACTTTTTGCCCATCATCAAACAGATATTTAAAGCCGTATTTTTTTTCTTTAGCGCGCGCTTGCATAGCTTCAAAACTATCTTCAGCATCCATAGAAGGGTCGTTCGGATTAATGGCAACTACTGGAAATCCTTGTGGTGCAAATTTTTTGTCTAAATCAATAATGCGTTGCTCGTATTTTTTAGCCACTGGGCAACTATTACAAGTAAAAACAACGATGACACCCGATTTACCCATCAAATCTTTGAGGGCATAAATTTTACTATCTACATTTTTGAGTTCGAAACTTTGAACTTTATCACCAACTGCATAACCAGTTGGTGCAATGGTTTTGAAAGGAATAAAAACTAAAAAAGCGAGAGAGAATAAAAGAGATTTCATAATATTAGATGATAGATGATAGGTGATAGGTGATAGGTGATAGGTGATAAACTTGGAAATTATCACTTATTACCTATCAATTATCACTTATTTTAAGGTTACTTCCGTATTTACCCACGTTTTTAAATCTTCATAGGATTCAAATTCGCGATTTCCGAACGATTTTTTATCTTTCGTATAGAGCAGTGAAATAGGAATTGCGCCGCCCCAACGCTTTTCAATTTTTGGCATCCAAGTATCCGCATTGGTTTGATCTATAACAACTACTTCCGATTGTATGCCTTTGTTTTGAATGAAATTTTTCAAACGCGTATCAATTGTATTTTTAAAATCGAAACTGACCAATAAAACTTTGAGTTTTTTGTCTGTGTTTTCTTTAGCAAATTTTTCGATAAAAGGTAATTCTGCAACGCAAGGCTTGCACCAAGTCGCCCAAAAATTGACCAATAAAACGGAATCGCCACTGACTATAAATCGCTTAGAAAGTTCGTCGGCAGTGATATAAGGTAGAAATGGTTTAGTGTCTTGCGCTTTTAGGCAAGAAAAACTTAAAATACTAAAAATTGAGATAAAAAGAGATTTCTGAATAGTTGTCATTAAAAATTAATTTTAGCTTATGAACGAAATTCAAGGCAAAAGATTGTGAATAGAACTAATGCTCTGTGATTTTCGAACTTCGAAAATAAACCATAGACATTCAGAACCAAAAATAAACTACTTTTGTAATTCATATTCAACATCTTCAAACATGAAAAAAATAATCTTATTTCTTTTAAGCCTTGCTTGCTTAAAACTACATTCTCAAACGCAAAGTAGTTTTGTAAACGACGCTTTAAGCAAATGGAAAGGCATGAAAGCGTACACACTCGAGGTAGCTCAGTTAATGCCTGAAAATAAATACACCTATAAACCTGTTCCCGACGAGAATTCTTTTGGCTACCAATTAGTGCACATGGCTGGAAATATGTATTATCTATCGGCAAAACTTATTCAAAATGTAGAGCCGCCGATAGATATTAAGGCTTTTGAAAAAAAAGTGAGTGACAATAAAATGTCGAAAGCAGAAATTATAGCGCATCTGAGCAAAGCCTTTGACTATGCAGAAAAAACAATTTCTGAAATGACGGATTCTACTTTAGAACAAACACTTGATTACTGGGGCGGTCATTCTACAAAACGAAAAATTGTATTTCTACTCAACGATCACCAAACTCATCACAGAGCGCAATTAATAGTTTATTTGCGATTAAATGGCATTAAACCACCCAATTATATTGGTTGGTAATGGTATTATTCTGATATATATGAGGTGTAGGTTACAATTGTTTAATTAATTCTGCAACAGTTACACGTTTTCTATAATCGGTGTTAAAATAAACAAACTTAATCAAGCCGTCGGAGCCAATAACATAAGTGGCCGGAACAGGCAAAATATAATCAGTATTTCCATTAGATTTCTGTAATTTTAAATCGTAACCTTTGTATTTGCTAAATACTACAGTATCCATTTTAAATGATACGCCATAACTGTTCATAATGCTGTATTTTTCATCATGAATAAGTGGAAAACTGGCGTGTGATTTGTCTATAATTTGTGTCATTGATGAATCTGTTTCGGGTGTAACACCAACAACTGCTGCACCTTTACCCACAATAAATTGAATTGAATCCTGCAATTCAGCCATTTGGCGATTGCAATATGGACACCAAGAACCTCTATAGAAAAACAAAACAACAGAACCTTTTTTGAGTAAATCGGCTAAAACAATGGTAGTTCCATTTTGCGCTTTTACAGAAAATTCTGGCGCTTTGTCGCCAACTAATAAACCTTTGGGTTGAGCGAAATTTGTTTGTGTGAAAGCTATTAAAACCAAAAACAATAATCCTTTTAAGAAGAGAGACATAAATTCAGAATTGAATAAAGTGTAAAACAATTGGAACATCACGCGCTTCTAAAAGTTTTACCCTTTAGTTTTATTACTGAACTTATTTTAATAATTTATTTAAGCGTTTTCCGTTCAGAGCTTGAATTAAGGTATATAAAGCAAGTAAGCCATATAGAGCATCAAATAACATTACCAACCAGCAACGCAAAATTATCGTAGTCAGCACCTTTGCGTCGCATTTCTAAAACATTATCGGGTATAAAGGCGTAATATTCTTCTAAAAAATCAATATTAGCCGTTGTTCTGATTTCAATAACGCCATTTTCAAATTGCGCCAATCGCCATTTAAAAGTAGCATCAATTTTATTAAGAATAGCCTGCATGGTTTCATTGCTTTTGGCTTCCGCATCAAGTGGACTGACACTCGAAAACGCTTCTGAATTTCGCACCAAAAGTTTGGCAGAATCTATAATATAATATGCACCGTGAATTTTAGAAACTTCATCCGTTTTATGGCAATGACCATACAAAATGAGTTGAAAATCTTCGCGATTTTTTATCAGATTTTGTTTGTCGGTAATGCCACGCCATTTTAAATCGACGATACAAATTTCATCGCCACGTTGTAAAAGTAAATCGGAAATGCCGTGCAATCCCAATCGATCTAACCGACTTTCTAATTTTTTTTCTGTACCTACAACGCGCCAACCATCTTTGCGAATATAATTTATCAAAGCCCAAACACTGCGTTTAACGCGTTCCATAAAATATTGCAAATTCGTTTCTTCACCGTATTGCAAAAGTAAAACACCTTCGTGTTCTAAAATGCGCATCGCGTTTTCTTCAAACCATTGTTCAATATCATCTTTTTTCCATTTATAAAAATCTGAATTGAGAATAAGTTCAAAAAATCGGTGTGCAGTTCTACCGCGTAAAACGTTTTCTGGAATAGAACTCACCAAATTAGTGCGTCTTAAATTCAGAACAGAACCCAAAAACCAATGATGCGGGTAATACAATATACTGTCAATGGTTGAAATATTTTCGTGTGTTCGTGTTTCATACACATCGAAACCTAATTCTAAATGGGTTGGAATGGTTTGAAGGGAATAAGGAAGAAGTGTTTCTTTTTTTGGGTGATTGAATGGTGTGTGTAGAGAGGTTGCATTCAACGTCTCTACCATAGTATAATTTTGATGATGCACATACATGCTTGAAATATCGCCAAAACAAACCTTTAAATAACTCAAAAGCGGATGTTCTTTCACTTCAACACCTGTTATAACACGCGGAACGACGAGAATAATTTGCTCAGAAGTGTTTAAAAACGGAATTTTCTGATACAGAAGTTGCCGTGCTTGATTTTTTTTGGGCACGTCGAGTGCAATTCTTTTACGCGATAAATAAGTTAATTCTGATTCTTCCCAAAACAATGGTTCTGTTGCAATTTCTGAATCTGTAAAATTCCACCATACCAAACTTTTCACATCAGTGGGAATTAAACTTTCGTGGTAGGCATAAGAGGCAGCATTGACAGTATTTATTGTCGGCTGAAAAGAAGTCGCTTCAACTATAACTCGGATGACGCGCTCAATATTTTGTTTGTTGATGTCGCGTGCTCCAGTGGCGTATAATGATTCAAAATACTCATAAATTCGGCGCGATTGATCGCTCAAAACGCGCATCGCACTGTTCTTACCATGCGATTTAGAAAATTTTTCACTTGACCATTTATAAACGTAGTCAAAAATTTCCATCACTTCTTTCAAAGGGGCTTCTGCATTAACATCGTACCGCGTTCGATTGAACCAGAAATTAAAATCCTTTCGAACCAATTCTATATTTTCTCTTGCATCATCAATCGCATCCAATTCAGTGTATTGAGAAAAGAAAATCGCAATGTTTTGTTTCCAAGTGTCACTTCCAATACCCGGTTTTTCATTCAGAATTTTTGCAATTTCGCGACCGAGCGAGTGATTAAGCGGTTTTTGTAGCAATGAAACAAATTGCAGTACTTTATCGGTTTCAAAAGGCTTCCATAAAAAAGCAGTCACTAATTTTAAAATCTGTAAAGATGGTCGAACTTCGGAACTCGAAGCCAAACCCATAGTCGGCAATCCATTCAAATGAAACGATTCATCTAAAACGCGGTGGCTATCTTTTACCAAGAAAAACGGATTAAAACCCGCATTGTATTTTATCAAGTGCGATAAAAAAATGGCTGCATCCGATTCGTTGGGCGCTTCGAGAATGACGATGCTTTTGTCGGAGGTGTTAGCAGGGTTTTCTTTTATTTTTCCACCCAATAAAAAATTTTTAAATTTTTGAAGGTTGTGTTTATTATTCAAATTTATCTCTTTTCCGAAAGCTGAAGGCTGATTCCTGATAACTATTTGTTTCTCTTCAGAAATTCTCAAAAAAATTTGCAAATGAACAGGTAAAATCTCACGAGGTTCTAAAACTTCTATACTATTAAATTTGAAATTAGATTGGGCGTAAATCTCTAGCGCTTTAATAAATCTATCCGCAAAACCTTCAGCTTGTTTAAATCGCTCTAAATGGATTTTATTTTCGGGGTTTTCCACTTCAATCTGTGCAAAAACTTTCAATCTTTCTGGTGCATTTTCAGAAATAGCAAAAAAATCGACACCACACAAAATGAGTTCATCGCGTTTGCTTAATAAGTGTTCAGCAGTAGCTAAAGCATCCGCCTTAAACGATTCAGAGAAAAAACAATCATTTTTAGAAGAAAAATTTTCGAGTAACAAACGGTAGTATTCTATGCGCAAATGATCATCGCGGCGGCGCGGCGTGTAGATACCATGTTGTTTTTCTAAAAAATCCAACAACTTTGATTCTCCAGCATAAAACACATCGTCGCTTGAAGAATTGGTATGGAGAGTGTCGAAATGTACACCTAATTTTAAATCGGGGGTAAAAATCATAATGTATCGTGATTAGGAGCCCTATTCGCCACTACTTATAATCTCAAAATCAGTCCGCCTATTTTTTGCACGACCTTCATCCGTATTATTATCAGCCACAGGCTTGTCGCTACCAAAACCCATCACTACAAAACGGTTGCGCGGCATATTGTAAGTACGTGTTAAATAATCGACAACAGATTGCGCGCGTTTCAACGAAAGTGCTTTATTTTCAGCAACACTGCCCGTATTATCCGTATTGCCTGAAACACGAATACGTGAGTTTGAAAAAGCACGCGCCAAATCTACCATTTCTTTATCGACAATATATTTAGCATTTTCATCGAGTTGAGATTGACCCGTTGCAAATGAAATTGTTACTGCTTTGGTTGCAATCGCTTCGGATGTTTTTACTTCTGATGTTGCAACAGTGAAAGTTTTCTGACCTTCTGCAACTGCTGCTGCACCTGTTAATTGAGCCGCCCGAACAATACTTGCATCACTAATGAGTTTCCAAGATGGTGTTTTAGCATCAGCATAGCCTAAGTTTTTATACACTTGAGACATGCGGTTGTATAATAATTCACCATTAACGCCTTTAAAATCTGGATTTAATCCGAAAAAGTTTTGATTATCGCCGTGCGTACACAAGCGCACGTTGTTGATTGATTTTGTATTTACATCTAAAGTAGTGCCTGAAAAAGCATCCGTTAAAATTTGAGCCGCTTTTTGTTTAGCTGCTGCATTGCCGTTAATTTCTGCTGCGCCTTTCATCCAACCTTCATACAATTGCACCAAACGCCCACGATTAGCCTCGACAAATTTGCGTTTTGCAAAAAACACATCGGCAATAATATTCGATGCAGACCGCGTACTTTCTAAAACGCGCGCACCAGGCACATTCTGAATACATTCTTCATCGCTTGGCGACCAAACAACAGCTGCATCAACCTGTTGAGATTTAAAAACTTGAGCAGCGTCAATTGCATTGGATTGTTTGACAATTTGAATATCTTTATTTGTCATTCCTCCGGCTTCTAAAAGCCAAAGCAGAAAAGAATGCGAAGGAGTCATTTCGGCAACCGCTACTGTTTTACCGCGCAAATCAGAAACTTTATTAATGCCGCGACGCACAACAATTGCATCACCACCACGCGACCAATCTGCTTGAAATATTATAACAGGATCGAATTCTTTTAATGCCGCTGATTCGCACGGAAAAGCATCAGCAGTTGCCCAAAGCAAATCCACTTCGCCTTTTTTCCAAGCGGCACGACTCGCTTCAAAATCATCCAAAACTTTGAAAACGACTTTAAAGCCATAATCTTTGTAAAAGCGACTAGCTGTACTGGCATTGAATCCTTCATTGAAATATTGTCCTCCAGCGTACCCACCCCAAGTCACAACGCCAATTTTAATGACATCAGGGTCGTTATCAGATGCGGATGAGTTTCCACTGCCTTTATATTGCGAATCGGATGAAGTACTCGATTGCGCTTTGGTTTTTAAATCTTTACCTGTCGATGTGTTATTCATAAAATAACGAACACCGAAATATGCACCACCTACAAGTACTAATGTGATTAAAAAACGCGAAAAAGTAGTTAAGCGTCCCATAAGAATTTAAATTTACTTTGTTGATTATTTGGTAAAATTAACCAAGATTTCTAATTTAACCAAGATTTAAGAGATTAATTGATTTTCAGGATTAAAAATCACAAAAATCCTTAATCCTTTAATCTCAGTCAAGAAGATTTTCTACGCAATTCAATAAAAATATGTTTTTGCAAACGCAATTCATTTGCCCAACGCACAAGCCAATCCGATTTTAGTTTCTGATTATCTAACCAAGCCGAAACTTGTGCATCGAACCACAAATTATGGTATTTAACGAAACCGACCTTTGAAAAGCGTTTTACGTAATTATTAAAAAGTTCACGCGCTGCTTTGTCAGAAGCGACGAATAGAAGTGCTGTAACACCCAAAATGACGACGATATCAAAGAAATTCATAAGAAATAATTTAAAAATTATTTAGTTAAAGCTAAAATGTTTATCAGTTTCCCGCAGATTGCGCAGATTTTCTCGCTGATACAGCAGATTTTGTTTAAAAAACATACTGAAATCTGTCTAATCTGCGAGAAAATTTGCGCAATCTGCGGGAAATTTATCTCAAGATTTTTTTTCAAAATTGTTAAAAATCCACACTATTCCGCCGCCTATCAGAAGTAGCCATAAAAGCGGTCCGAAAATTTTATTAATAAACATAACCAAAACAACTACGCCAATGATGAGAAATAGCCCACCGTTTTTGCCACGTAAAATGCGAATGATGTTATTGAAAATATTATTGAGCATTGTTTTAAAATTTAAAGATTAAGAAATATAGTTTTTAATTTTGGTAATATCCGTTTGAATTTCTGAAGTAACAAAATTAAATGCGCGTTCGAAATCGGAGGTGGTTTGCGACCATTTACGCTCCGTCATTTCGAGTTCAGCATTTAAATCATTGCGTTGCTGTTTCAAATTAGCAATATCTTTATTGAGCGATTCAATCATCTTTTGCTTATCTTCAATGCTTTTATCGATATCGACCGATTGGGATCTGCGCGAATCAATTTGTTGCTTTCGCTGATTATCTGCCGAAGCACTAAATTTACTTTTTTCGTTTTGCAAAATAGTTATATATTGCAAAGCGGTATTCACTAAAACAGGACTTGTTGCTCCCATCGTTTGCGCCATTGCATACGCCGATTTATACCGCGTCGCTTCATCCATATTTAAAGTTGCGAGTTGTTTGAGGGTTTGTTTGAACTCAAAATAATCGTAACCAGGCATATTAGATTGCTCCAACGCGCGAAATAAAATATCAAAAAACTTATCGTCAGGTTTATCGGAACTATTTAAATCTATCGGCATTGCTGCTCTGAAAGAAGTATTTGTTGTTACAGAGTTAACCGTCGAAGTCGAATTTGCAGTTGTCATTGTATCACTTTTTAAAGTGTCAGTACTTATTTTTGGTGTTTCTTTCGAAGCATCTTCTTCAATAAAAATACCTTTAATCTTTTTGAATAAATCACTCATAAACTTTATAGTACAATTTTAGCCCGTTAAACGGTATCAGAACAAATTTTTACGATAAATTCACGCATTTTTTCTACCAACGTAATATTTAGACGCTTGCATGTATGCGCGACACCTATTTTACCCTCTCAGAAAATTGCTTTGGCGAATATAAAGAGAAAGGTTCAAAGTTTTTATCTTATGGCTTCACAATTATTGATGAAGCTGATTTTCATTCAAAATTAGATGTTTTAAAGAAACAACATCCGAAAGCAAGGCATTTTTGTTATGCTTGGCGGCTCGGCAATGAAGGCGAAAATTTTCGTGCCAATGATGACGGTGAGCCGAATGGAACGGCTGGAAAACCTATTTTAAATCAAATTATTGCTGTTAATTTAAATTATGTGGCAGTAGTTGTTGTTCGTTATTTTGGTGGAACATTGCTCGGAACAGGTGGATTAATTGTGGCTTATAGAGAAAGTTCAATAGCAGCGCTCAACGAAGCTAAAACGATTGAACGCATAGTTACTCAGAAAATGGGGATAAAATGTGGTTATACAGATATGCCTTCAGTTTTAAGTGCTTTTAAAAAATTAGACATTTCAATTCTGTCTCAAACCTTCGAAGAAAACTGTGCATGGCAAATTGAAATACCTTTGAATAGTGTTTTAGAAAAACTACTCAAACTCAAAGCAGAAATATTTAAAGTTGATACGCAATACGCTGCTCAAAAAGATTGGGGAGAGATTGAAGTTTTGATTGATGGAAAGTTGTTTCAGTAAATTAATTTTTTATGAAAATAGCAAACCATTTTTTTTTGAGAATAATTTTTTTGCTTTTCAAACATAACTACCGTTGTTACGTTTATTTAAATCAATTTATAAATTTAAACAGAACTATAATAGTTACGTTTAAAGTAAATCGTTTTGTAAATTTCAAATTTCATTTTTATTCACTAATAAATTTCTTTTTTTTATTTCACCACCTATTTTTGCAAATAAATTTTAAACGTCCATTCCGCCATTGATTCAATATTCATAAATAAATGCGTTTCGAACACCCAGAATATTTAGTTACAATTATTTTGCTATTTATTGTTTTTATGGTCGCCCGATTTGCACATAAAAACTATAGAACTGCTATAGTAAAAAGCATTGGTGACCCAAGTTTGGTTGAAAAACTCATATCGCAAATACCAAAGCACATTTATTATACAAGATTAGTTCTGTCAGTTTATGGCTTAATATTCCTTATAGCAGCATTCTCCAACCCTACTCTACCCAAAAAAGAAATTACCACTAAACAGCTTAGTGCTGACATCATTATAGCGCTCGATATATCTAATTCTATGCGCGCTCGAGATGTTTCACCTTCTCGACTATCCCGCGCACAACTTTTTTGCGAAGATTTAGTTAAAGAGCTTGGTTCAGAACGCATAGGCTCTATTCTGTTTGCAGGAACTGCATATTTACAAATGCCACTGACAACTGATTTTACAGCGGCTATGCAATTTTTAAGTTCCGCCAATCCGACCCAAATTAGAGAACAAGGTACTGCTATTGGAGATGCAATTAATTTAGCATCTTCTACTTTTGGACCAACAAATACCCGTGGTCGAGCGCTCATTATTATAAGTGATGGTGAAGATCACGATTCTGAAGCGATTACCGCTGCGAAAAAAGCACGCGAAAATAATGTATTGATTTATACAGTCGGTGTCGGAACGCCGAACGGTAGTGAAATACCCCTTACTGATGATTTAAGCTCAGAAAGTAAACGCGATGAAAAAGGGGATGTAATTATTTCCAAGCTAAATCCAGCAATGTTATCCGAAATTGCCAATGCTGCGAATGGGACTTATTTAAATTTAAGTGAAACACGCAATGCAGCGTCTGTTTTAAAAAATTCCATTGATGGTGCCATTAAAAAAGATTGGGTTGAAGGCAAGCTCAATGTTGTAAAATCGCTGTACGATTATTTTGTTGTTCTGGCTCTACTTTGTTTTTTAGCTGAAATTTTGTTAAGGTATAAGATTCCACTAAAATTTAAATTGAGACGATAAACTTAGATAATTTCCCCGCAGACTTTCGCAGAAAATTTTATAAATCTGCGAAAGTCTGCGGGAAAATTAATAAACATGCGAAGTTAAAACTAAACTTCTTCCAATCCTCAAAACATCAAAAACAATAGCTTCAAAATCTGATTTTCTGCTGCGGTGATTCGTATTGGCTACTCTAATGGCATATTTACCATTTAAAAAAGTATAACTCGGCGCAGCCACACCTTCTTCATGCAAACGCATCAAAATTTCTTTATTAATCGCATTTACATCAAGTTCTGGATCTGAACCAATAAATCTAAAGCAAACAATATTCATTGTAACTGGCGTAAGAAGTTCGAGTTCAGATTCTTTTTCAACGAGGCTGCCTAAATAATAAGACTGTGCAATATTTTGTCGCATAAGTCGCACAAATTTTTCAGAACCATGCTCTTTAATACTCATCCAAACTTTGAGCGATTTAAATCCGCGCGAAAGTTCCATGCCATAATTTGCAATTGGGTCGGGACCTGCCGCTAAACCACGTTCGTGTTTTGATAAATAAGCGGCTTCAATTGCAAAAGCAGCTCTATGCAAGTCTTTATTTTTTACGAGTAAACAACCAACTTCGTAAGGAACGTATAACCATTTATGCAAATCGAGTGCAACACTATCAGCGTGTTCGAGTGCATTCAATTGGTTTTTATATTCTGGAACTTGTTTAGCCAATGCACCAATAGCTCCATCAATATGAAACCAAATTTTTTCTTTCTGACAAATTTCTAAAATTTCATCTAAAGGGTCTATCGCACCCGTATTTACTGTCCCTGCGTTTCCAACAACACACAATGGAATATTTCCAGCTTCTTTATCATTTTGAATGCACTTTTTTAAATCTGAAACATCCATTCTAAAATCGGGTGT
The DNA here is from genome assembly GCA_043781915.1 of Saprospiraceae bacterium. Taxonomy (GTDB): domain Bacteria; phylum Bacteroidota; class Bacteroidia; order Chitinophagales; family Saprospiraceae; genus JAAFJT01. The sequence goes on along the minus strand of JAYWBA010000105.1, from coordinate 26,151 downwards.
ATATTTTACAAGTTGTAAAGAATCAGCTCCCATTCCAGCAGCTTCAACAGCTTTTTGTATACAGCTATGTGTTTCAGATGTGATATACACCACCATTTTGGGCATATTTCGTAAACCTTTTTTGCGCGCTAAATTATTTTTATAAGCATTCCGTGCAACAACAATTGCAGTAATATTTGCCATTGTGCCGCCACTCAATAAAATACCACTGGCGGTTTTTGGATAATTAATCATTTCTTTTAACCAATCAATCACTTGCGCATCAACATACATCGCTGCGTGATCGCCAATAGTTACATTCGGATTCATTGCAGCAGCTAACATTTCTGCCATCATAGCAAACGGCGAAGAACCACCTTCAACCCAACTCCAAAACCTTGGATGAATATTCCCTTTGTTAAAAGGTAAAACGTTTTCTTTGAAATCAGCGTAAACATTTTCAATCTTTTCAGGCTTCGTTGGAAGGGTTTTAGATAAATTGGATTTAGCTAATTCAGTAGGTTTTGTCCATACTTTTTCATTTTTAAAATTTTTCATGTAATCAAACATATCGTCCACCATTGTGTGTGCGAGCTGTTTCATGTTTTCCCAATTTTCTGGGTCGAGTGTTTCTTCTTTCTCTAGAATGGTGTTGTAATCGAGCATTTGCTCTTCGTAAATTTTTTGCATTAGTTCAAAATGAAAAGTTTGAGTACCTATAGTAAACGCGTGTTTTTTTATTGGTTTAAATCTGAGTTTTTGATAGAATTTTATGGCACGTTCATTCAAATTCAAAACTGACAGCCAAAGTTCTTTCGATTTGAGATTAACAACTTCTTGTTCTAAATGTTTTAAAAGCTGAACACCAATTTTTTTATCGAGATAATCTTGATGGACGTAAATTTTTTGAAGCTGTGAAACACTTTGGGTATTCGCATCATCGTGCCAAGAACAAATTTTTAGTTTAGCGTAGCCCACAGGAATTTCATCTGCGATTGCCAACCAGAAAATATTATTCGGCTTTTTCATGCTCGATACAATTTTCTCGAATGAAAAAGTCTGCGATAAATATGTTTCGAGTTCTGATGCGCTATTAAAATATTGCGAAAATGTATCGTAAAATGTTTTTCTACCCAAAATAGAAATTTCTTTAGCATCTGAAATCGTCGCTTTTCTAATCTCTAGTTTCATGCGCGTTCCGATTTAGACATTTCAAAACCCAGCAATGCGCGCTTACGGATACTTCCCCAATGATATTCACCCACAATGCCTTCTTTGCGAATAACGCGATGACAAGGAATAAGATACGCCACAGGATTATCGCCAACAGCTGTTCCAATAGCACGCACCGCTTTAGGGTTTTCAATATACTCAGCAATATTTCCGTACGTACTGACTTTCCCTTCAGGTATGCGCAACAAAGCCTCCCAAACTTTTAGCTGAAAATTTGTACCTGTTACCAATACATTGAGTTTCTCGCGCTGTGTGCCAAATATTTTTTCCGAATAAGGAGCAATGACTGCATCGTTGTGTTCAATGTTTGCGAAATGGAATTTATCTTGGAAACCGAACAACTCTTGCGAAAAGGAAACAGGGTCGACAAAAGATAAATGGCATACACCACGTTTTGTTACGCCAATCAAACAATCTCCAAATGGAGAACGCGTTAAACCGAAAGTAATTTCGAGTCCATTACCTTTTGTTTTGTATTCGTTGGGTGTAACGGCTTCAAGCGTGACAAACAAATCGTGAATGCGCGAAGTTGTTGAAAGACCCACTAAATCTGCAGCTTCGTCTAAATTTTTAGTATTATAAATGCGATTGCGCAAATAATCGACAGAAAGGAATTGCATAAATTTTTTGGGGCTAACGCCTGCAAAATCTGTAAAAATGCGCTGAAAATGTTGTGCTGACACATGAACATGGTCCGAAACTTCGTTTAAATCGGGCTGATTTTTAAAATTTGCTACTAAATATTCAATCGCTTGTTCAACGCGGTCGTAATTAAAATCTGTATTGTTCATAAAAATAAAATTATAGTGCAAAATAAACAGCTAAAATTTTTTGTAACCACCCGAATCTTGCGAAGTTTGCAAAAGTAAAATTATTTTATGCGTCATCGGTTAATCTTTTTAATTTTTTTGGGAGTAAATTTCGCTTGTCTTGCTCAAAACTCCCACAAGTTTTTGCAAAAAGGCGATAACGCCTATAAAGAAAATAATTTTGATGCATCGCAGCAATATTACGACCAAGCACGGAATAAGCGAAATGCGCCTCAAGTTGATTATAATTCAGGCAATGCGCAATTTCAGCAAAAAAATTATGATAAAGCTTTGGAAATGTACGATAATGCTACAAAGAAAGGAGACTCTGATATTAGAAACCGCGCTTATTATAACGGTGGAAATGCTTTGGTTGAACAGAAAAAAAATTCAGAAGCACTCAAAAAATACCGTGAAGCGTTGCGCAATAATCCAAACGATGTTGAAGCACAGCGCAATTATTCTTTTTTGAAGAAACAACTCGACCAACAAAATCAGCAAAAGGCAAAAAACAAAAACAAAAAACAAAAAGACGATAATAAAGATGGAAAAAATCCGCCACCGCAACAAGAACCGCAAAATAAAGGAGATAAGGAAAATAAACCGCAACCAGACCAACAAAATGACCAACCGCACGATTTGAAGAAAGATGAGGCTTTAAGGGCACTTAAAATGCTCGAAAACGAAGAACGAAAAGTTCAACGTAAACAAAAATTGGGAAAAAATGGGATGGGAAAAAACGAGAAAGACTGGTGATCTTAATGGTTAATGGTTAATGGTTAATGGTTAATGGTTAATGGTTAAAACGAAAAAATTAACCATTAACCATTGATTAATTAACCATTATTAATGCGCTTCCTCCATCGCCTTCTTAGCTAAAATAGCTTCAGTTTGAGAAACTTTTTTAGGACGCGGAATTAAGAACACAAGTGGCATGACACCAACAAAAAAGATTGAGATAAGTCTGAAAGTATCGAGATAACTGAGTAGATAAGCTTGTTTATCAACGGCAAAATTTAAATAATTTGTGGCTTGTTGTGTTGCTGTGGCTAAATCGCCAGTTTTTGAAAGTATTGAGTTAGTAATTCCATTTAACCTTTCTGTTACCAATGGATTTGTTTGATATACATTCGCAATTAAATCGGCACGATGTTGCGCATAATGCGAAGCGACATAATTATTCGCCATTGCAATTCCAAAGGCACCGCCTAATTGACGCACCATATTATTTAAACCAATAGCTGCAGGATAATCTTTTGGATTTAAACCTTGAACTGCTTGACTAATTAAAGGTAATTGTACCAACGATATTCCGAATGTTCTAAAAATTAAAACGTAAAAAAAATCTGATTTATTAGCATCTGCCGTCATTGAACCTCCCATAATACCAAAAATTCCAAACATGATGCTCCCAATAATTATAAAAGGCATGGCGGGCGCGCCTTTACCCATCGCTCGACCAATGAGGGGAAACAAAATAACGCCAGCAAATGTAGGAAGTAATATAGAAAGCCCCGTTTCTAAAGGCGTGAATCCGTTAATGCGTTGCACCATCACGGGAAAAACATAGACCGATGTAAAAAGCCCGATACCCAATACAAATACAAAAATATTCGTAACGGCTTGGGTTCTATTTCTTAAAATTGATAGTTTGACGGCTGGAAATGCTGTCGTTAATTCTCTCCAAATAAATAAACTTAAACCAACTACTGCTGATACTGTTAAAATTCTAATAGCATCTGATGCGAACCAGTCATCAGCTTCGCCACGCTCTAACACAAATTGTAATGAACCTACACCCACTGCTAAAAATAAAATACCCGCATAATCAATTTTAATCGACTCTTTATGATCGCCTTCGTTGGGTTTTCTTTCAATAAAAGTTGACGATAAAAAAGTCGCTAAAATGCCAATCGGAATATTGATGTAAAAAATCCAAGGCCAACTCAATGATTCCATCACATAACCCCCAACCGTTGGTCCCAAAGTTGGACCCAGTATGATGCCCATTCCGAAAATACCAGATGCCATGGCTTGGCGTTCTTTACCAAACGTTTCAAAAATAATTGCCTGAGATGTTGAAAGTAATGCACCACCACCTATCCCTTGAACAAAACGCCAAAAAACCAATTCTACCAATGAATGAGAATTACCACATAAAAATGATGCAGCTGTAAAGAGTATCATTGAGGCAACGTAGTAACTCTTTCTGCCAAAATATTCAGCTAAGAATGACGTCAATGGGATGATAATAACATTTGCAATGGCATAGGAAGTAATTACCCAAGCCACATCTTCCACATTTACACCCAAACCTCCCGCCATGTCGTATAAAGCAACATTAACGATAGATGTATCGAGTAATTCCATAACGGCAGCCGAAATGGTGGTGAGAACTATTATTATTTTTGCAAAATTCATTGACTCGAATTTTAAAAATTTAAAGAATTACCAGAATATGACTCGAATTTTAAGAATTGAAAGAACAACTCGAATGTTACTCGAAAATTCTTAAGATTCTTAAAATTCTATAAATTCGAGTCCTATTTAACGGGTACATCAACATTAACGCTCATGCCCGGTCTTAGTGGTGCATTTGCATCGTTTGCATTCGCGATTGTAATTTTTGTTGGCACACGTTGAACAACTTTTACAAAATTACCAGTGCTGTTATCGGGAGGAAGCAAACTGAATTTACCACCTGTTGCACCGGCAAAACTTTCAATAGTGCCTTCAAATTTTTTGCCTTTATAAGCATCAACGCTGAGATTTACTTTATCGCCCACGTGCATTTTACCAATTTGTGTCTCTTTAAAATTGGCAACAACCCAAACATTCCTATTGTCAACAAGCGTCATTAAAGGTTGACCAGCATTGACTAACTGACCGAGTTGCACACTTTTTTTTGAAACTTCACCTGATTCAGGTGCAATGATAGCACAATACGAAAGATTCAATTTAGCCAAATCCAATTCTGCTTTGCGTTGTTCAACCAAAGTTTGAGCAACATTTGTTTGCTTTTGTGCTGTAACCAATTGGGATTGTACTGCATTTTTTTGAGCGCTTCCAGCGTTCAATTGTTTGCGAACAACTTCTGCCGATTTACCCGCCGTAGCAACTTGACTTTCAGCTACTTTCAATAATGCTTCAGTCGTTTCTTTTTCAGCTTTTGCATTTTCAAATTGTTGTTGCGTGATTGATTTTTCTTCGAGCAATTTTTTGTAACGCTCATAATCAGCGGTGGCACGGCCCACGCGAATTTTTTGAGCTGCCACGTTTTCATTCGCTGTCACAATTCCTGATTCAGCAGATGAAACGCTCGCATTTTGAGCCTGCACATTGGCATCGCTCGAATTAATATTAAAGTTGGCTGTTCCTGCATTTGAAGAAGCTAAACCGAGATTCGCTTCAGCATTTTTTAATGCCACTTCAGCTTGAAGCACTTTAATTTTTAATTCTCTATCATCAATAGTCGCAATAGTATCGCCAGCTTTAACCAATTGGTTATCTTTAACTCTTACGGAAGTAACATAACCACCAACTTTTGCTAAAATAGGAATTAAATTAGCTTCTAATTGAGAGTTTTCGGTCTCTTCATTGTGGAGCATATAGCTCACTTTATTATACCCGAAAATACTTCCAGCTATCAATACAGCCCCAAAAATAAAGGGTGCAATTTTTCTTTTAGGTTTTATTTCTTCTGTTGACATGACTCGAATTTATAGAATTTTAAGAAATTTAAGAATTAATCGAACTTGAATCGAATTTGACTCGAATTCATAGAATTTTAAGAATTGAAAAAATTTCATAACTGAATTCTTTAATTCTTAGAATTCTATAAATTCGAGTTTTATTTAGCTACTGATTTTAGCAATTTACGTCTTGCTATTTCAGTATCGAGAACAGCATTTTCTAAATTTATTTTTGCTTGAAGCGCTTGAAAATCTGCATCAAGCGATTCAGTAATCGTTGAAATTTGCGAATTATACCTGTTTTTAATCACACGCGCATTTTCAGTAGTTTGAGTGACAGCTTGTTTGTATAATGCCAATTTTTCGTTCGCCGATTGTAAAGCATAGTAAGCATTAGCTACTTCGCCTTTTGCGATACTTTCTATGCCATACAACGAAATTTTGGATGCTTCAATATTTTGCTTTGCTTCGTTGATTTGATATTTATTTGTAAACAAACTCGTGATATTATAACTCAAAGTCACACCAGCATCCCAAGTCATTTTAAATTCATCCGTTTGCGGAAAAATGCGTTGATTCGGTGAATTATTTACAATGCCTGCAAACACGCCAATAACTGGCAAAATGTTTCCTTTCGCTACTTCAAGCATCGACTCCAACGATTGTTTTCTGTAATCAGCCGAAACAAAATCTGGGCGCGAACGAATGAGTTTTTGATAAGAGGCTAAATCGGGTAAAGTATTACTTTCAGCCACTGCACCCGTGTCATCGAGTGTTAGTTTTGTATCATCGGGCAAAACTAATAAATAGACCAGATTTGCTTTTAAAGCTTGTATGGAATTTTCTACTTCCGTTTGCGTTGTTTTAATCTGCAATAAAGATAAATCTGCTTTTAAAACATCGTTTTCTAAACCAGTACCATTTTTTAAAAAATTAATGGCGTCGTTTTTTCGACTTGTAATGACGGTAGTATTTTCTTCAAGAATTTTCTTTGTGCGCTCTAATTTCAAAATATTGAGAAATAAATTCTCAACTTGATTTTTAACATCAACTCTGTCTTTGTTGACATCGCTTTGTGCAGCTTTTTCCAAAAACTCAGAAGATTTATAAAAATTAATCGCTCTGCCACCAGCATAAACCGTTTGTTGTGCGCCTAAACGCATATTCACTTGGTTTAAAATTTGTGGATTCAAAACGGTCTCAGTAGAGGAACCAGGAAATTTAAAAACATACGGCGTAATATTGTCGCTTATTCGCGTATAACCTGCATTTGCAGTAACATTTGGCATTTGTGCAGCCCAGTATTGTTCGCGTTTTGCAGTTACAGCTAATGCATGTGCTGCAGCAGTTTGAATTTGTCCACTATTCTTATAAGCTAAGTCAATAGCCTGATCGAGTGTTAGAGTTTTATCTGTTTGCGCTTTTAAAGGCACAAAAAAACAAAAAGAAAAACTTATCAAGGCAAAGAAGTGTCGCAGTGGTTTTCTTGTTTCAATCATAATAAAGTATTAAAATATTGTCGGGTGATTAATCGAATGATTAACATTTTTTTATAAATAAAGTTTTTTACCTCGGATTTTTATTTTCTAAGGTAGTGAACCTAAAAAAGAAATCGCGAATAAAGGCTTTTAATTTTTCCATAAAAGGTTTTGAAAATACATCTTTTTCGTTTTCTAAATTCATCATTACTGAAACCATTAATGGCGACTTTACAACCGTTGAGATAGTGCTGAAAAACATGATTAGAACAAACCTATAATTGGTATTAGGATTAAACTCACCATTTAGAATGCCTTCTTCAAAAATATCCCAAATAGATTTTCTATTTTTATTTATTTCGTTTAGGATCTTAATTGTTGTCGGTGTTCGCTGCGAATAGGTAATTTGCCGATAAACCATGCGGCTAAAGTCGGGATTATCTACCATTTTATCGCAATAGTCATCAATTACTAAAGTTAATTTTTGCCAAGCAGTTAAATCCATGTTTTTAATATCCGCAATGCGCGATCCAAAAATTGACATTCGCTCTTCTACAATAACATCCAATAAACCTTCTTTCGATTTGAAATAATAAGAAATGAGCGCAATATTAACATCAGCAATTTGCGCAATATCGCGCGTAGAGACATCTTCAAAACCGCGCTCACCGAATAATTTTGTCGCTGTTTTAATAATAGCACCTCGTTTATCTGCGATATTTTCTTTTAATTCTGACACAATTTATAATTATTGTGCAAAGTTAATCACTTGATTAAATTAATCAAGTGATTAACTAATTTTTTTTGAAGAAAAATTGAAAATTAATATGAGGTTAACCCGAATTGAAGAATATAGTTTAGTATGTTACTAATCAGGTGATTCTGATTTATGACAAATTTCCCGCAGATTTAGCAGATATGAATAGTGTTTTGAGTTTTAATGTGCCAAAACTGCAAGAAAATTTGCTAAATCTGCGAGAAGCTAATCAATACAAATTCAAAAATCATTTTTTCACAAACTGTGAAGTGTAAATCACTTTAACCCCTTCTTTTATTTTCAAAAAGTATGTACCCGATTTCAATTGGCTCACGTCAATACTATTTTGCACTATATTTGTAAAAATTAATTGTCGCCCCCAATTATCAAATACTTCTGCGTTCCAATAATCAGCATTTTCATTAGTTTCTACATTTAAAATTGAATCGACTGGATTTGGATAAATGCGCAACTTAACATCTTGCGTTTGATTATTAGAAGTTGTCTCGGATCTGAATAACCAATTATAAGCATCTGGAAATTCGCGTGCCCAAAACCATTCGCTGTGTTGTCCATCGGCACGCGAAATGAATTGTATATCGTTATTAGAATTTGTTCTAAGTGCATCCGAAATGTTTTTCATGTCGAATATCATCGCAGCACTTTCAGTTGTACCCGCATCGAAATACCAACGCGTCGATGAGTTCGGCACATGTTGTTTGGTGTAAATTAGGCATGAGTCGCTGAACCAAAAAGCAGGTGAAAAAACCAAAACTTTGGAATAGACAGCAGGATAAGCACATGCTGCGTATGCAGAAATTAATCCACCCATTGAGCTGCCGCCAATGGCTGTATTTTTTCTATCACTCAAAGTTCTAAAATTATTATCAATATAAGGCTTTAAAGTATTTACAAGAAATTTGGTGTAAGCCGCACCTTCCCCACCGCCATAACTGCTGTTTTTAAATGGAGAATATTCATCTATGCGCGTTGAGCCGCCATTATCAATTCCTACAACGATACAACCTTTATCACCGAGATCAAACAATTTGTTCAACGATTCATCTATTTGCCATTCGCCTGCAAATGAAGTGGCTTTATCGAATAGGTTTTGCCCATCATGCAGATAAAAAACGGGGTAGCGCTGCGACGTTGTATTGTAATTGGGTGGCAAATAAATCCATATACGCCGCGTTCTGCCTAATTGCGGCATTGAAAAATTATTCGTCAACACCTGAACGTTCAAAGCTGCTGTACTATTTGAAGTGGATTGCCCTTCCCAAGATTCAATTTTATCTGTAATTTTTGTAGCCGTACCATCATAACTTATAACCCGATTGGGCATAAACGCACCATTATTATTTCCTTCAGCAGGACTCCAATTCTTTTGAGTGTATTTGTATTCAATTCTTCCAATAGGAGGATTGATAGTAATGCTATAGAATCCATCAGCGTTCTTTTTTAAAAGTTTAGTTGCATCGTTAGCATTCCAACCATTAAAAGTACCAGCAATAAAAATGCTGCTATCTGGATTAACGGTATTATTCGGATAGCTACTGACAACCAGTGTAAGTTGTGCAGATAATGTATTAAATAATAAAAAATGAAAAATGAAAAATGTAGAAACGCAAAATTTTGCGTCTGAACATGCAAAATATTTTTTCATATAATTATAGGGTTTTTATAAAAAATTAAAAAAGTTGTTTTAAAGTATGGGCTTTGAGAAGTCTTTGTTTCTTTGTGCCTTTGTGGGGAATTGAACCACTATTTTCTTCACCACAAAGACGCTTTTACAAAGTATTTAGTAAGCTCGGTTTTACTAAAAATCCTTCGTGCAATTGTAAATTTTATTGAATCGGAATAATTTCTTCAAAATTACCAGTTTGACGATTTTTTTTGACTTCATTAAAATTAAAATACCTACCGTTCATTACAACATAGACGCCATGTTGTAATGTTTGCACAAAAGCAATAGCAGAACCCAAATTAAAAAAACCATCACTTGAATTTCCAAAAGCATAAGGCACCATTGCGCCCGTAATAATAATTGTTTTTTCTAAATGCGCTTCAGCAATTACATGCGCTGTTTCTACCATTGTATCAGTGCCATGCGTAATAATAATTTTATCGTACGCCGATTTTTTGCAGTGTTCTAAAATCCATAACCTATCTTCATGCATCATTTTTAAACTATCCAGCATCATAATAGTTTTCACATTGGTATCAACAGAACAACGACCGCGCTCTAACATGGCAGGAATATGCGTTTCTTTGAAGAAAAGTTCGCCAGTTATGTAATTGTATTCTTTGTCAAACGTGCCGCCTGTAATAAAAATTTGTATCATAGACTCGAATTCATAGAATTTTAAGAATAAATAGAATTTTAAGAATAAAAGTCAAGAATCCGTAGATTGGAATAAACTTCAAATTCCACAAATTCTTGTAATTCTATGAATTCGAGTCAAAAATAACAACCATTAAACACTTATCGCATTTATCTTAGCAAATAAATCTTGAAAATCTGGTAAATCTTTAAATCCGGGTCAAAAAATAAATTCTATGAATACTTCTGTTCTTTATGCGCTGATTTCTATGTTCTTTGCAGGTTTGACTTCTATTTTAGCAAAATATGGCTTGAAAGAAGTGAGCGGTGATGTAGCACTCATCATTCGAACGGTGATAATCGTCATTATCGTTTGGCTGAATGTTTTAATGTTTGATTCAGTGAGTGCGTTAAAAAATATTTCACGCTACTCTTATACATTTTTAATACTTTCTGGAATTACGACATCGTTTTCTTGGATATTTTATTATAAAGCTATAAAAATTGGCAATGTATCGGAAGTAGCTATTATTGATAAGGGCAGCATTGTTATTACGCTTTTACTCTCCTTTCTCATATTGAAAGAACCATTTACACCACGCGTTGCTATTGGCGGTGCTTGCGTTTTGTGTGGAATAATAATAATGGCATTTAAATAAAAAAGGAATCAAAATTAAGTGATAAGTGATAAGTGTTAAGTGATAGTTATTTTTACCTATCACTTATCACTTATTCCCTATCACTTATTTTAATTCCCTTAACGAAACGTTTGTTTTTACAAACTTAGAATGTATGAAAAAAGTCTTATTAATGGTTAATTATTAATGGTTAATGGTTAATTTTTTATCATTAACCATTGACCATTAACCATTATTAATATCCTGGATTTTGTTTCAACACAGATGCACCTTGCAAATCTATCTGATCCTGTGGTATTGGTTGATACTCGTTTTTACCTGCTTTGAAAACTGCGCCACCTAAAGTACCGTTTAAGAACTTACTTTCGTTTGCTAAGTAAGCATTAATTTCAGTAACTGCTGTTCCCCAACGTACTAAATCGAACAAACGGTGACCTTCTCCAGAAAGTTCAAGTTTGCGTTCGAAACGCACAGCTGTACGTGCAGCAACTTTATCAGTCCAAGGCGTAGTGTAATTGCTTATAACATAAGTTGCAGCAGGTTTACCGTCTTTCTGAACCCAAGACGCAGGATTAGCTGCGCGTGTACGCACCATATTTACATAAGTACGCGCTTTATCGACGCTACCCGCTTCAATTTCTGCTTCAGCAGCCATTAAAAGCACGTCAGCAAAACGGATAATACAATAATTCATTGTTGCATAACCACGTGTCCATGAAGTACCGTCGCTTAAAGTACCTTCTTGCGATTTGTAGTAAATGAATTTTTTAGGCGTATATGGACCACCGTTTGCTTGGTTACGAATCCAGTCAGCACCTGGATGAGCTATCCAATCGAGATAAGGAATACTACGACGACCAATTGAGTGATCAATACGTGGATCTAAATTACCAGCATCAGGTGTAAATGCAGCAGTAGAAAGAAGGCCCATATCATTTTTCACTGCATTTGCTGTACTGTTGTAAGATTCGTCGAGTAACGGTAAACCATTCGCATCTGTACGGAAAGCGTTTGCCAAAGTAATACTTGGTTGGTTAAAACCACAGCAGTTACCTGGACCAGCAGGACCTGTATTATACGGGTAGTTCAAATCATCAACACCGTTTGAGTTTACAACTGCACCTGTATTTGCAGCTGATTGAACAGCAAAAACGGATTCAGCGTGGTTATCAAAAGCTGCGTTGAATATATCCGCATATTTTGGTAGTAAAGCATAAGTTTTACCATTCGTTGTCTTACCACTTGCAATAACCGCATCAAACGCAGCTTTGGCTTCAGCATACTTTTTCTGGTATAATAAAATTTTACCGTAGTAAGCCCCTGCTGCCCATTTATTAGCTCTACCTGCCGAACCTTGTGTTTCTGGTAAAGCGTCGTAAGCCGCTTTCATATCCGCCTCAATTTTAGGCCACAAATCGACATCATTACCAACTTTACTTAAAGTCGCAGCATCAGTAGATTCATCAACATAAGGCGTATTGTTAAAAATGCGCTTTAACTCAAAATAATAGTGACCTCTTAAAAAACGTGCTTCAGCAGTAATACGTGCTGCAGTTGCAGCATCCACATCTGGACCAGGTGTTTTAACCAAGCCTAAAACACTATTGCAACGTGCAATACCTTCGTATTTAGCTTTATAAGAAGAACCAATTTCGCCATTCGTAGGTTGCGATAAGTAACGTTGAATTTCGTTGATTGCTACAAAATCACCAGGGTCTGTACCTTTATTGGCATCACCACCACAAATAGTACCAAAAACCCAGTTATTGGGATGCGCTAATCGCGAAAAAGAGTTGCCAGCGTTAGCATTAAGGTAAGAATAAGCACCAATTAAAGCGTTTTCTAAACCTGCTTTTGTAGTTAATTGTGCTTGAGCTAATTGACCTGCTGGTTTAATTTCAAGGAAGCTATCGCTGCAAGAAACAATTACCATAGAAGTCAGAACAGTTGCAAAAATAAATATTTTTGTTTTAAAAAAACTTTTCATGTTATAAATTTTTTTTTAATTAAAAAATTTTTTAGTGATGAGTGTTGAGTTATGAGTGATGAGTTTGTTCATCATCCCTCATAACTCATCCCTTATAACTAAAACCCTACAGATACATTAAGTAAATAACTGCGTGTCACTGGATAGTTTCCAATATCAATACCAAAGTTTGTATCAACTGCACCACCAACTCCAGGATCTAAACCTTTGTAACCAGTTAAAGTGAATACGTTATTGGTAGAAACACCAATTTTAGCGCGCTTAATTCCAATAGGCTTCAAAATATTGACAGGCAAATTATAGTTTATAGCAAGATTTTGCATTCTTAAATAAGAGCCATCCTCAACATACCAAGAGACAGACTGTGAGTTACTACTGAAACCAGAATAAGATTCAAAAATAGGCGTACCATCACCAGGGCTACCAGGTAACCATGAGTTTTTAACACGGTTACTGATTTGGGCACCAGCAAATGATGGATAGAAATCGGAATACCATTTACTAAAGTTGAAAATTTTGTTACCCAATGAAGTATATAAGTACGTCGCTACTTCAAAACCTTTATAGTTGATTGAGAAATAAGCCCCACCTGTAAACTTAGGTACTGGACTACCGATATTCGTACGGTCACTTGCATCAATTTTTCCATCACCATTCGTGTCAGCATAACGGAAACGACCAGGAGCAGCACCATCTTGCTTTGCTGCACCATCAACTTCTGATTGGCTGTTAAAGATACCAAGAACTTGATAGCCATAGAAATTTGAAATAGCTTGTCCAACGATATTACGTACTGGTGTTACACCACGGTAATTAGGTCCATCAAAATAAGTAACATTTGCATCAGGTGCTAAACTAACAATTTTGTTGCTCAAGAAAGATCCTGTCAAATTTAATTCATATTTCCAATCTGTTGCAATGTAGCCACGATTAATCAATTGTAAATCAATACCACTATTGTTCATATTCGCAATATTCACTGAAGGAGGTGTTGAACCTGGACCCGCTCCTGCTGGGAGTGGCACTTGGTACAATAAATCCTTCGTATCTTTGTTCCAAATATCAACAACAATATCGAATTTACCACCTAAAATAGTTGCATCAAAACCATAGTTAGTTGTTGTACTCGTTTCCCATTTTGCACTTGGGTTACCTATACGTGTACGATAGAATCCAACGAGAACCGAATTGTTTGTACCATTGATATCATAAGCCGCTGAACCTAATCCTCCACCATATAAACTATACTGGTTATTCGGGTCAACGTTATTCGAGTTACCCATTTGTCCCCAACCTGCACGCACTTTTAAGTCTGTGATGAAAGATTGATTTTTCATAAAATCTTCACCCGTTACGCGCCATTGAGCAGAAAACGCAGGGAATACACCATAACGACTATTAATACCGAAACGAGATGAACCGTCGCGACGAAGTGTACCTGTAATATAATACTTGTCATTATATGAATAGCTTGCACGGCCAAAAAGCGAGTAGAAATTAACACCATCAAATAAACCACTTGAAACAGTCTTACTAGTAACGTTAGTTAAGTTAATATAAGTTGGGTCAGTTGAAAATGGATTAATACCACCTCCATCAATCTGTCTGCCTTGTCCTGTATTTAATGCTTCAACACCGCCCAATATAGTTAAATCATGTACGCCAATTTTTTTCTTATATTCTGCTGTATTAGTAAAATTCCACTGGAAGTTATACCCACTACCTTCACCAAAACCAAAACTTGAGTTATTTTCAGAGTTTTCGTATTGTAAACGGCTATAGAATTTATAATAATAATTATTGTACTGTCCACCTGCACTACTGCGTAGAATTAAACCCGGCACTAAATCGTATTCCGCATAGATATTACCAAATGCATTACCGTTATAGTTAAAGTCGTTAGACTGTCCATCTCTATTAGCTACAGGATTACGAGGGTTATTAAAACCTTTGGCTGCCGTACCGGCATATCCACCATACTCGTCATACACAGGAATGATAGAAGGCATACGATAGGATTGGTTAAAATCATTTTCATCGGATGCAACACCTCTACCACCATTACCACCACCCTGTCCAATAACTGAACGATAAGTAAATTGCAAGTTTTGCCCAATTCTAAGTTTACTTGTTACATCAAATTCAGAATTTGCACGAAAATCATACCGCGTAAAACTGTTATTTTTCAAAATACCCGCCTGATTTTGTGTACCTAAGGCAATATAAAAACGACTGTTCTCAGAGCCACCAGAAAATCCAAGATTATGGCGCTGAAGCGGAGCCGTCCGAGTAATAGCTCCATACCAGTCAGTCCCTGCTTTATTTGCTTTAACAACCTGAAAAATAGAACCTTTTGTTGGATCGATATTGTATTTAGACTGAAGGGCAGTTAAATCAACTGACCCTGTAACACCAGCAGATCCACCCACATTGATATAATCAGGAATCGTTCCTTTATTCGATTCTGTGAATTTACCAAATTGGGGATGTGTATATGGTGTAGCATCAAGGGTTGTACCATTTGCAACCGCATTGTTGTGTTGCGCTTGCCAAGTCCATTGCATAAAATCAGCAGTGTTCATTACATCAGGACCTTTGCCTGGGTCAGTCGCACCATATAAACCGTCGTAACTCACTTCAAGCCGCTTAGATTTTTTTGTACCGCGCTTAGTAGTATAAACTATTACACCATTTGCAGCACGTGCACCATAGATTGAAGCTGCCGCAGCATCTTTCAATATTGTCGTTGTTTCAATATCGTCAGGTGCTAAAAAGTTGGTTGATCCAACTGGAACTCCATCTACAACATAAAGTGGCTCGTTACCACCAAATGCACCAAAACCACGTACACGAATAATACTCGTTGTACCTGGTTGACCATTTGTGATAACTGTAACTCCCGAAACACGACCTTGCAATTGCTGCTCAACGTCACCCGAAGGTATCGCTTTTAAGTCGCGTGCTTTAATGGTTGATACTGCACCATTACTTTGGCGCCTGTTCGCATCAGAACCGTAGCCCGTAACAACAACTTCTTGCAAAGCTGATGCATCAGACGATAACAGCACATTGATTGCAGTTTGGTCGCCCACTACAATCTGCTGGGTTGAATAGCCCACAAACGAAATAACGAGTACTGGGTTTGGTGCATTAATGTCTAATGCAAAATTACCACTGTCGTCTGTTACAGTACCAACTGTTGTACCTTTAAGAACAACGCTTGCTCCAGGAATAGATCCTTTTTCATCACTGATATTACCTGTCAAATGACGACTTTGAGCGGATAGTGATGTGGATGAGAGTGCTAAGAGAAACAGAAAAACTGCTAATAACTTAGCGTTGAGAATAGTTTTATACCTCATACATTTAAGAGAGTTTGATGAAAAAAAAATGGTTTATTTATTTGTGTTTAAGTAAAGTTTAGATAGTCTGCGATTCCATCTATGAATCGTGTAAAAAAAATAAGAATTTTCGAATACATTTTGTTCTAGCGAACCTAGGCATCTTAAAATTTAGTTAAAACAAAAAATTGTAAAGGCGAAAGTAGTATAACTAAATTTCAAAAGCGATTTTTAAAACGTTTTTTTTAAGAATTTTTAATTTATTTGTTGCAATATAAAATTTTCTTCTGAAAAGAAATAAAATTGAATAATTTGAAAATAACATTAAATTGCTAATTAAATGGAAGAATTAAATAAATTTTTCCATTTTTTACAATAATTTATTTCAAACCCATTCATATCACATTTACATTGTCTTATTTTGAGACAATATTAAAACACGAATTTGGATTTGCAAAACATTTAACTAATTTTGTTGAAAATAATTAATTTTTATGTGCCAAAATGACCCAAACTCGAAAGGTTTGCATAATATTAAGCTTGTTCTCGATAATTTAAACGAAAGCATTCCGCAGCTTTCTATTGACTGTGTCATTTTTGGTTTTAATAATAATGAGCTGAAAATACTCTTGTCGAAATTTGCAGAATTCGATTTATGGGCACTACAAGCGGGGTTTGTTCGGCAAGATGAAGATATTGATTTTGCAGCGCAACGTATTTTTGAAGAAAGAACTGGATTAAGAAATATATACCTCCACCAATTTCATGTTTTTGGTAAAGCAGATAGACCAACTTCCGATTTTTTAGAAAAAAAACTTTACAAGTCTGGTTATAATATAGAAGACTTCCCTTTTTTAAAACAGCGCTTTGTTACAATTGGTTATTACTCTTTGGTTGATTTTCAAAAAGTAGTACCAGCCAATGTTTTAATGTTTGAACAAATTGAATGGTTCGATATTAATTGTCTTCCTCTTATTGCTTACGACCATAAAGAAATTATTTTAAAAGCATTAGACACTTTACGAACAACTTTAGATTATTCATTAGTAGGGTTTAATCTAATGCCTGAAACTTTTACGATGAATGAATTACAAAAACTTTACGAGACGATTTTAGATGAGAAACTCAGTCGCAATAATTTTCAACGCAAAATATTAGAAATGGATATTTTAGTGCGTCTGGAAAAAAAACTAACAGGAGAAGCGCATAAAGCACCGTATTTGTATCAATTCAAAAAAAACCAAAATAATCAAGAAAATTTCAAGCAGGATAGAGTAAAAAAAAGAATGGAAAAAGAAGGTGACTATCAAATATAGTCGACATTTGACAGTTGTTTTATGGGTGATGAACATGTAGGGGCGGCCACAAATAAGGGCGAGTAGATTATTAATATATCACGCTCACGAAAAAGATTTCATGTAAGGGCGAGGGCAAGCCTCGCCCCTACATGTTTATCATTCGTGTTAGGTTGGCGATGAACGCGGGTGATGAACATGTAGGGGCGGGGCTTGCCCCCGCCCTTCGGTATCAATATCACATCGCCCGAATACGTTTATCGTTCGTGTTAGGTTGGCGATGAACGCGGGTGATGAAAATGTAGGGGCGAGGCTTGCCCTCGCCCTTCGGTATCAGTATCGCATCGCCTGAATACGTTTTCATCATTTCAATTCATCATTCTCCCAATTTTCGGGATTATGCCTGATATATTTTCTAATGATGTCAAGATCTTCATTATTCCAAATGATGCGTTCGAAATAATTTCTTTGCCACAGTTTACCCACAATTATATCTGGATTAATTAATTGCGATGCCTTTAAATGTTTCGAATAGACCAACGATTTAAAACTGCCAATAACTTCGCCCAATGTTGTAGTTTTCTGCTCTTTAGTTATACTTTCTTCATTTTCGGCACTCTGAATGTTGGTTGAACCTTTACTTTCGATATTGGATTCTGCTTTTTTAATAATGATTATGCCGTGAATATGGTTAGGCATAATAACAAATTCATCGAGTGAAATATTTTGAAACCGATTCTGTAGATCGTACCATTCATTTTCAATCAAATTGCCTAATGGGCTTAAAATCATTTCTCCATTTTGAATTTCGCCCAACAAACAACGACGGTTCTCAACACAAATTGTGAATGAATAAACGCCTACTTTTGAATAATCGTACGATTTTAATCTGATAGATTGACGATTATGGAAATTTGGATTAAATGCCATATAAATTAAATTTTCTCACAGTGAAATCAATGCAAAAATATAAATAATTCGCAATTTTGAGAATTCCAGATGTTAATAATGTGATTCAAATTTGTAAGATTTATCGTAAGGGCGAGGGCAAACCTCGCCCCATACGTTCATCACTCTTGTTTGGTTAACGATGATTGGTGTTGTTTGGTTGATGATGATTGGTGTTGTTTGGTTGATGATTAACACGGGCGATTAACAGGTAGGGGCGAGGCTTGCCCTCGCCCTTATTTGTAATATTGCCGTGTGTAATATTGCCGTGTGTAATATTGCCGTGTATATAAGGGCGAGGGCAAGCCTCGCCCCACACGTTTATCACCCATACCGCAAACGAACAAAGAACAACGAACAACTACTTCCTGTTCCAGAATAAATAAAACGGTACGCCACTCAAAATTAAAAGCAAACCAATTACGGCATCATCTGGTTTATTAATACACGTTGTTATAATTAATACAGCACAGAACAAGACAAAAATAGCAGGTACAATAGGATAACCTATTACTTTATATGGGCGTTCTAAATCGGGATAACGGACGCGCAAAACAAAAACACCAAAAGCAGTTGCACCATAGAAGAAAAATGCCGCAAAAATGAGTCTATCGGTCAGTTGGTCAAAACTACCCGAAAATACGAGAACGATTGCCCAAATTCCTTGTATCCACAACGCAAAATTTGGTGTGTTATATTTCGGATGAATCTCTTTAGCGCGTTCAAAAAATAAACCGTCTTCCGACATAATTTGATACATTCTCGGTGGCATTAATATAGTTGCGTTTGTACAGCTTAATGTAGTCAGAATTATTAAAACAGAAAGAACAGTCGCTCCAATACTTCCTGAAAATGATCGAACAACTGCTACTGCTGCAATATCATTTTGGTTTTTAAATCCTGCAATGATTTGTTCAATAGGTAAAACAGATAAATAAGCTGTGTTAACCAATAAATAGATAGCCATTACACCGAGCAAACCAAAAGTCAATGCTAATGGGACATTTTTTCTCGGTTCTTTAATTTCACCAGCCATATAACCCAATGTATTCCATCCTTCATATCCCCAAAAAGTAGCGAGCATGGCTGCAAACATGCCTTTAAATAAAGCGGATCCTGTCAAAACTGGTTCATTACTCGCTGAGTGGGTTAAATTGGCAATACTTCCACCACCGAATAAAAAACTACTGATAACCACAAAAGCCAATCCGCCGACTATCAGTTGCGTTAAATAACGACTTAAACGCTCAACACCTTTTAAACCACGGGTGTTTAAAAAAGTAAGTACAAAAATGAGGAGTGCTGATAATGCTTTTACGCCAAAGTTCTCGAAAGGAGTAAAAGCGCCAAAGACTTTTATTTTTTCAATATCCGGTGAAAATCGCGGTAGGTGAATTAATCCATTGACAGATTCTGAGAAAACATAAGCTATACTGGAGATGGACGCTGTTTTAATAACTGTAAAAACGCTCCAACCCATCATGAAAGCCAAAAACTTGTTGTAAATTTTTTTGAAGTAAACATATTCTCCTCCTGTACCTGCGAACATACCTGCAATTTCTGCATTGCTCAATGCGCCACATAAACTTATTATCCCACCTAAAAACCAGCACAACATTACAAGCGATGGTGAATGTAAATCGGCTGACATAGGGGCTACTTTTTTGTAAACGCCTGTACCTAAAATAGAACTTAATACCAAAAGTATCGCAGAGGGTAATGAGATTGTAGGTAGGAACTGACCTTGCTTTTTTTCAGACATGAACTTAAAAGTGATAAGTGACAAGTGATAAGTGATAGTTAAAAACTGCCTAAACTATCATCAGACAACTAAAGAAGCAAAAGTAAATAAAAGTAATGGATTATTTATCCTACTTATCACATATCACTTATCACTTATCACCTACAGAACTCATTGCTTTTGGAACACCCTAATATAATCTACCACCATGCGTTGAGGGAAAACGGTTGTGCCATCGGGTGAGCCGGGCCAATTGCCGCCAACTGCAACGTTAAATATCATGAAAAATGGTTCGTTAAAAGGGTAAATATTACCAACGGCTGATTGAGTGGTTGAAAAAAAAGTAAAATCGTCAATTAAAATATCCATTTTATCTTGCGACCACAAGAGCGTATAGACGTGAAACTTATCCGATAAATCACCTGAAGGCAAAGAATAGACTGCCGTTTTAGAAGTGCTATTCGATGCGCCAATGGGTCCGTAATGTACTGTAGCGTGTAAATCTTTCGGAAAAGAGCCGATAGTTTCCATAATGTCTATCTCACCACAGTTGGGCCAACCTGTTTTATCTATTTTACTGCCAAGTGCCCACAGGGCGGGCCAAATACCTTTTCCTTTAGGAATTTTAGCGCGCATATCGATGCGACCAAAAGTGAAATCTTTTTTGCCTTGCGTTGTCATACGCGCAGACGTGTAGTTTTTTCCATTATAATTCTCTTGCCGAGCTTCAATAATTAAATTTCCACCCGAAATAAAAGCATTGGGCGTAACGTCTCTATCTGTGTAATACTCTAATTCGTTATTCCCCCAGCCATTACCGCCTGTTTCAAGATTCCATAAGGTTTTATCAATGGCTGTTCCGTTAAATTCGTCGCTCCAGAGTTTAGAATACCCTGCATAAGTGCTGGGTGTGGTATAGCCATCGGAAGGAACATAGATATATGTATCGTCATTGCGAATAGTGCCGATAGCGCTTAGGTTTGAAAGCGTGGCATTAGTGGGTCCCGATAATTCAACTGTAAATAATTTATCTGGCTGTTTAATGGTGTCGCCAATGACAATAATTTCAATTGTTCCTTGAGTGCTATTGGCAGGAATTATTAAAGTGCCACTTTTCGCTATATAATCAGTGCCAGCTACTGCCGTGTTATCCTTGGTAGTAAATTGTACCGAAACGTCTTTATCCGTTGCTTTGTTTAAAGTTAATTTAAATGGAAAAGTAGTTCTGTCATTACCTTCAAAAAGTGTGACGTTTTCGATGGATAAAGTGGGCAATGTAACAACAACAGGGGTTACTACATCAGCCGATTTACAACCAAAGCAAAATGCAAAGGGCAAAATGCAAAGGGCAAAATGTAAAGGACAAAGGGCAAAATGCGAAGGGCAAAATGCAAATTGTAATAAAGATTTTATTTTCATAAAATTCATAATTTTGATTTTTTTTGTTTAATTCAAATTAGTTATCAATTGAAAGTTTAAGTGTGATTAAAAACTATCAACTGTGCACTATCAACTATTTAGGTACTAAAGTAAACTGCCAAAAACCACCGCCATAATTAATCAATAAAACCATTTTGTTGGCAGAAAGTTCTTTAATGGTATATTTTACGGAAGCTTGTGGCGAAGTGACCTCTGCACCATTGGCTACTTTATAGAGACATATAAAAGCGCCCGATCCGACAACGGTTAAATCGGTCGAAGTTACGGTAAATTTATTGGTGTTTGATCCCCAATCTTTATATTTTGCATTTAATGCGGAATTAGGCTGACAGCCAGACTTTGGTGCAATATCAGAAGGTGTTAGATTACCACTGCCATCTGTATCTGCCCAAAAATCGCCTTTATTATCGTAAGTAAAAACACCAGCACTTGTAAAAGTGTATTCATCATTGAATTGACAAGCGCGACCGACAACATCTGTAGCAGAATTAGCATACCACACTTGTGAAAATGCGGCATCTGGTCCGACTTGAAAAGCATTGGCTTGCGGAATGAGTTTCCATGTTTTCGAACTACACCCCGTCAGTAATTGCACATTTCCAGTGCAAGGTGTGGGTTCATCTTGTGCAATGACGACGCTTTTTGAAACACTCGAACTACCGCCTTTTCCAAAAGCGGTTAAAGTGACATTATAAGTTCCTTTAAAAGGAAAGCTCGCTATTAAACTTGATGAATCGCTCGATACACCATTTCCTAAATCCCATTTTAATAAAAAAGCATCAGGTGCATTGCTCACCAATTTTATTTTATTCGGGTTGGATGTGGTTTGCACATCGAATGAAGCTGTTGGTGGAACAGGCAAAGTTATTTTATCAACTTCTTGAGGAGAACAACTAATAAGTGATAAGTGATAAGTGATGAGTGATAAGACAAATAGGTATCTTAAAGGAGAAATTCTATTCGAGTTTGTACTAATTTGATTAGCACAAATTTGAATAAGCATTCTTATAGAATTTAAAATCATAATTTTAGAATTGTAGATTGATAATGAGAAAAATTGACCTTTAACCATTATTTAATTAACCATTAATTTAGTATCCCGGATTTTGCTTCATCGCACCTTGCGATATATCAATTTCTTGTTGCGGCACGGGCAAATATTCGCTTTTACCGGATTTAAAACCTGAGAGTACTGACGCAGCTTTGCCTGTGCGAATTAAATCCCAAAAACGGTGACCTTCAGTAGCGAGTTCTAATCGGCGTTCGGAAAAAATGTCATCAATAAGCGTTGCACCAGATGAAGAACGCGGCTGCAAACCCACCCGTGTACGCACTAAATTCAAATATTGTCGCGCTTTGGCTTCGTCGCCCGAACGCGCAAAACTTTCAGATGCCATTAGCATGACATCGGCTAATCTAATTTCTTTTATATTATATCCCCAATTCAGTGCAGGTTCACCCGTTGGTGCTTTGAAGGCTATTTGCGGTGCATACTTCTGAATAAAATAATCTGTATTCTGGTATCCTATAGTATAGTTCGCTCCTTTCGCTTTGAGCGCTTTACCATCTATGATGGTTGCAGAAAAACGCGGGTCGTTTTTCATAACATTGGCTAAATCTTCCGTGATGGGGCAAAAACTCCAACCACTGGCATAAACAGCACCGACAAAATCGCGCATACCAAAAAACTGCACGTTGTAATTACCTTCTGTAATATTATTGAAACTATCATATCCGCCATGCTGAATACTGGAATGGGCAATTTCGAAAACAGATTCAACACCAAATTTATTATCAGGTTTGAAAATATCAGAAAAGTTTTTTTCTAATCTAAAATAGCCCGAATTTATGACACTTTCAAAAAGCGTAGCTGCTTCGCTCATCCGTGCTACATTATTCTGAAACAAAATTACTTTACCGAGAAGTGCTTTAGCAGCGCTTTTGGTCACTCTACCGAGTTCATCAATATTTACTGTTTCGGGCAATTGCGTTGTCGCAACGGCATCTTTTAAATCTTTTTCTATTTGAGCATATATAACATCGGGCGTGGTTTGCGATTGTTTATAAATTTCATCAGCGCCTAAAGTTTTAACAATTAAAGGCACATTACCGAAGGTTCGCACCAAATCGAAATAATAAAAAGCACGTAAAAATTTAACTTCGGCTGTATAGCGCGCTTTTTTATCGTCCGATAAACCCTCTATACCCGAATTCTGCATTTTTTCTAAAATTAAATTAGCTCGATAAACACCTGCAAAACCTTTATCCCATAATCCTTTTTGAGGTCCGAGCGTTGGATCGAGTGTAAATTTATCCATTGCTACCCAAGCGGGTTGATCGGAAGCGTCGCTACCACCTGCGTAACAATCATCCGATGCTGCGTTGAGCAGACCCAATTTCATCGTCCAAGTTGAATTTGTTCCTCCCCATTGCAAAACATCATAAGTTGCAACAACACCTTGAAATATTTGAGCATCCGTTTTATAGAAACTGGTTTCTAATGAAGTGCCAATAGGTTGAAGATCGAGGATGCTTTTAGTGCAGGAAGCAAGAAGCAAAAGGCAAAATGTAAAAGGCAATTTCCAAAAAGCAAAGGGCAAATTGAAAACCTTGAGTAAGTACTTAATTAGTTTTTGAAAATTTATGATCATAACTATCAATTTTTTATTTAAGAAATTTTGCAATTTGCATTTTGCATTTTGCATTTTTTTAGAAGTTTACATTTCCTCCTACTAAGAAAAAGCGTGCTTGCGGATAAATACCTCTATCAACACCGTAACTACCGCCACCGATTTCTGGATCAAACCCCTTATACTTCGTCAAAGTTAAAAGATTGTTGCCAGAAACATATACACGGCAGCGTTTAATGCCGACGCGCGAAGAAATATCAACCGGTAATGTGTAACCGAGCTGCAAAGTTTTGATACGAAAAAACGAACCATCTTCGACATAAAAATCGGAAGAACGGCTGAAATTCATATTTGGGTCGTTCATCACAAGTCTTGGATAGGTATTTGATGTGCCTTCACCCGTCCAACGATTTAAAGCATCGCCTGTTAAATTTGCCATCTGTAAATCAAAGCGGCGCGTTGCGCGATAAATCTGATTTCCTGAAACACCTTGACCAAACAAAATAATATCGAAACCTTTATAAGCCGCATTGAGCGTGAAACCATAAGTCATACTCGGTGTTGGGTCGCCAATTTTTGTTCTATCGTCTGCATTGAGTTTTCCATCACCATTGACATCCACGAAACGAAAATCGCCAGGTTTGGCATTGGGTTGAATTAAAGAACCATCAGGTGCTTTATAAGCATTCACTTCTGCTTGGTTTTGAAAAATACCGTTTGTTTTATATCCGAAAAAATAACCAATCGGTTGACCAACAGAAGTGCGCGTAATTTCCAAACCCTGAGGACTGAAATATTGACCCGTCAAATATTTTTTATCTTGACCTAAATCAACCACTTCATTTTTAATATGCGAGATATTACCGTTTATTTCAAAATTAAAATCGCCTATTTTTTTTCTATAACTCAATTCTAATTCAATACCTGTGTTATTCATAGCTGCAATATTGCCGACGGGTCCAGCATTACCAACATAACCCGGCACAGCAATACCTAAAAGCATACCCGTTGTTGCTTTTTTGTACCAATCAACTGTAATACTAAAATCTTTCAAAAATTTGGCATCAAATCCAAAATTGGTTTGCGTTGTTTGTTCCCAACGCAAATCGGGATTAGCTAAAGCAGAAGGAGTTGCGCCGTTTGTTAGCCTTTCTGGTGCGCCAAACGTATAACTTTTTCCACCTAATATAGTAGATACAAAACGAAAATCGCCGATTTTATCGTTACCATTCACGCCCCACGAACCTCTAAATTTGAAAAAATTAATGACGTCATTTTTCTTTAAAAACCCTTCTTCCGAAACAACCCAACCCGCTGAAACAGATGGAAAAGTTCCAAAACGATAATTAGCACCAAATTTAGGCGAACCATCCACCCGAAAAAGTGCTGAAAATAAATATTTACCAGCATAATTATAATTTAATCTGCCTAAATAGGACAGCAGCGCCCCTTGAAATTCGTAACCGCCGACCGATTGTTTATCGGGCGTTGTGGGAAACAAAAACGAAGCATTTGAAATATCCGTTGCAGGAATATCTTGAATGGTGCCCGATATACTACTACCATTATTGCGTTCAGCCACTGTTCCAGCGAGTAATGTAAAATTGTGTTTTTCAGCAATTGTTTTTGTGTAAGACACCGTATTTTCCCAAATAGTATAAATAGCGCGACTTTGCGAGCGCGAATATTTGGTAATATCTTGTCGATTGGCGGCGTTGAGGTAATATGTTGGTAGAAAACTTTCATCGCCATAATAAGCAAAATCTATACCCAGACTGGTGCGGTATTTTAAACCCTTAATAGGTTCAAATTCTAAGAAAAAGTTACCTGCAACTTTATCGCCCCAGCCATTCGCCTGAT
>JAYWBA010000104.1:0-2052 GCA_043781915.1 Saprospiraceae bacterium | reverse complement strand
ATACGCAAAAGGCTTTCACAAAAGAGTAGAGTTATAGTTTTTAAAATTAACAGTTAGCAATATGTCATTTTTATTTCCTGCTTTTTTTGGTGCGCTGGGTGTTTTGGCAATACCTATAATTATTCATTTTTTTTATTTCCGCCGATTTAAAACTGTTTACTTCACCAATGTTCGTTTTTTGCAAGAAGTTTTAAACGAAACTGCTAAACGCAGGAATTTACGCGAATTATTGGTTTTAGCATCGCGTTTATTGGCTTTGGCTGCATTAGTAACAGCTTTTGCGCAGCCTTATTTCAGTAAAGCAGCTGCCAAGAAAAAAGGTTATGCTGATGTTTCGCTTTACATCGATAATTCATTCAGCATGGCAGCAGGTGAAAAACAAACCAATTTATTGGAAACAGCTAAGCAAAATGCGCGCGATATTGTCAAAGCCTACAGCATAAACGATAAATTCAACGTCATCACCAACGATTTTGAAGGTAAACACCAATTCTTAAATAATAAAGAAGCCGTTTTAAATCAGATTGATGAAATTAAAATTTCACCTTCAGTTCAAAAAATAAGTGCTGTCGTTCGGAAGCAACAGCAAATTGTATCGACAGGAAAAAACAATGAAAAAATATTTTACGATATTTCCGATTTTCAAAAAACAACGGCTGATATGAGTGCTATTTCAGATACTTTTTCGAAAATAAAACTCGTACCACTCAAATCGGTTGAGCAAAGAAATATTTCGATTGATTCTATTTGGTTCGAATCGCCCATTATTTTGCCGAACCAAACTGCCATCTTAGTTTACACTGCTACCAATCACGCAGATGCGAATGTGAACGATGTAAAACTATCGATTAATTTAGACGGACAAACACGACCTGCCGGATTGAAAAACTTTGCAGCCAATAGCACTGTGCGCGATTCAGTTAAAATTTCTGTGCTCAATGCGGGTTGGCACACCGCCACTTTAAATATTACCGACTACCCTATTCAATTCGATGATAATTATTTCTTTTCTTTTTATGCTGAGCCGAATGTTAAAGTGCTGCATATTACAGATGTATCAAGTTCGAGTTTAATTGAATCAGCTTTGAAAGTTTCGAAAAATTTTATAGTCAATACAGCCAATAGCACTAATTTGCGCTATGCTCAGTTTCCAGAAAATAAACTCATTGTAATTGAAGATGTGCACACTATTAATTCAGGGCTTTCAACGGAACTCCTCTCTTTCATTAAAAATGGCGGTAACGTTTTGATTTTCCCAGAAGCCAATGCCGATATTAATAGCTACAATACCTTTTTAAATAATGCTGGAACAAATACACTCGCTAATTTTGAGGTTAAAAATCGCGAAGTGAGCGCCATTAACGGTAGTGAATTTATTTTTAGAGATGTTTACACCAATTTAAACGCCGCTTTAACGCTGCCTTCAACAACGGGTAATTTTAAATTTGCATCCAAAAACAGTGAGGCACTTTTAAGCTATCGCGATGGCTCTGTGTTTTTATCAAAAACGCGCATCCAAAACGGAAATTTATACGTTTGTAGCGCGCCATTGAATGCGAAATATTCGAATTTAACACGCACAGGTGAGGTTTTTGTACCACTATTAAATCGCTCAGCCATTTCAGGCAGTCAGAACAGAAAAAATGCTTTCACCATTGGTACAGATAAAATTATTGATTGGAAAACAGACAATTTGAATATTGAATTGGCAGATAAATTAAAACTCAAACTCGTTTCAACTGAAAAGGATAAAGAATTTATTCCCGATTTTAAATTTTTAAACGGCGGATTGGTTTTGAATATTGGCAACGATGTAAAATCGGCGGGCACCTTCACACTTAAAAATGCCAATACAGATTCAACCTACGGCGTTTTAGCTTTTAATTATAATCGTCAGGAATCGCCGTTGAAGTTTTTCACTGCTGATGAATTGAAAAAATCTGTTCGACCGAATGTCAGCATTATCGAAGCAAGCAATGAAGTACAACTCGCCAATTTTGTTAAGAATGAAGAACAACCGCACAATTATTGGCAGTATTTCTTGATGGCTGC
>JAYWBA010000103.1:0-15888 GCA_043781915.1 Saprospiraceae bacterium | reverse complement strand
GCTAAAATGGGTTGATTTGTTAAAATATTTCGTAACATTTCAATAGGCATGGAATTTTCACGCATAACTGCATCATGAAATTGTTTCTGATTCATTTTACCTGATGCCAGAATTTCATTTTTTAAAGCCATAAATTCCAAACCGCCAATCATATAGCCGACTTGATACAAAGGACCATAATTCCCAACAAATGAACGACGGACTTCACCTTCAGCATTGTCTTTTTCATGACCAACTCGATCAATTAGAAAATCAATACACTGTTGTGGCGACCATTTGCTCGTATGATAATTAAGCGAGAAAATAATTCGAGCACAGCGGTGCATGCGCCAAAACAACATGCCAATTCTATCTTCGGGAGATTGCGGAAAACCTTCATTCCACAAAGTCATTTCCCAATATAAAGCCCACCCTTCTGTCCAAAAAGGAGTCGAGTAGTGTCGATAAGTATTTACATGTTCATTCATAAATTGCTGTAACCAGTGCCCAGGAATCATTTCGTGTTGTACAGTCGCTCTTGAAAAATGAGGGTTATTGCCTCGCATGCTCATCATTTGTGCAGTAAAATCCATTGAATTGGTGGGGTAAGAAATAGCGAATTCATTACCTCCATAAAAAAATGGGTAAATCAATTGCTGTTTTGGACTCATCATCACCATGCGCCAAGTTTCTTCAGCCAATGGCGGTATTGTGATCAGATCTTTCTTTTTTAAAAAATCAACCGATTCATTATACAGCCTGATGATCATAGCTGGTTGATCTCCGGGTTCAACATAAGTTTGCTTTACTTTTTCTTGGGCTTTTTTCCAGTCATTGCCAAATCCCATTTCGTTCGATGCTTTCAGAATTTCCTTATCGCACCAAGCGAATTCCTTATTCGCAATATCAATAAGTTCTTCGGGCGTATAGTCGATGTATTCGTTTCGTAATTGCCGTATAATCTCGTCTCTACCAATAGGAAAACCAACAATGCCGCTTGAATCTTTAAAAGGCGCATTTTTATCAGCGCAAGTTTTAAAAGTTATGCCATAACTTGTTAAAACACTGTCTAAATTTTTGTACGTATTGGGCACCCACCAAGAAAAATTAGGGTCGTAAGCGTTGTAAAAGTTAAAAACGTTTTTAAGTGCTTGTTGCATTCCAGAAACGATGACGGCGCTACGACGTCCATCCTCGACCGAAATGTTTTTTTCAGTGGCTAATTTAGGCTGAAGTTGTTTAATTTCTTTGAAAATATGTGTAAAATTAGAAGCCACATTTTTTCCTTCGACATGACCACCGCGGCGCCTGATTTTTTCTAAATTATAAATGGTATCAGCAAAAGGAAACCAAACTTTAAGTTTTTCATATTCTTTTGCTTCTTTATCGGCTTTAAAGAGGACATCTTTTAAATCACTTTGGAATAAAACATAATCCGCTTTACAACCTTGAGAAAGAGACTTAAAATCGAGACTGTTTAATTTCTTAATATAATCAGAAGCTAACGTTTTATAACGTTCTCTTATCTCAGGAGATCCCTCAAAAATAAATACATTGTCTAATGCTCTAATGTCAGCATAGTAATTTTGAATCAAATTGGGCATTTCATTGCAAGGCACATAAATTGGATTCAATTGCGCACAGATAGAAGATGAATAGGCTAATAAAAGGAAAATTATAAGAGAAATTCTTTGCATTTTTATATTTTTAGTTCAAAAATACTAAAAAAACGCCATAAATAGGGCTTTTTGCGATAAATTTCTAAAAGTTATATTGCTGATTGTCTAACATTAAATATTAAAATTTATGGAATAGCCTTCAACAATTCTCGCTCTCCTTTTTTAAGCGATTGTACAATTATATTATAAGAATTTTCAATTTGCTGTTTGATGATATCATCACTTAACTCGCGTTGGCAATAAACAGTATTCCAATGTGTTTTATTCATGTGGTAGCCAGGTATTATATCACTGTATCGCTCACGCAATTCAATCGCTAATTCTGGGTCGCATTTAACGTTAATTTTCCCTTCGATCTCATCGGTACTTGTTAGCAAAAATATTTTATTCATCACTCGGAACGCAAGCGTGGATTCTCCAAACGGCATATCTTCCGTCACTGCTTTTAAATTGAGGCAAATGTGTCTGATGCGTTCTATATCCATTTTAGTTGACAGTTGACAGTTGTTAGTTGACAGTTTGAGAGCGACAGACAAACTGTCAACTGTCAACTAACAACTGTCAACTATTTTTGTGCATTCGAAATTCTTCTAACAAACAAATCGGCGGTACCACCTTCAACCCATTGGATTTCTACAGTATTATCGCCACCGATCGTTTTAATTTTATCTTTGGGTTTCAATTTATTAAATTCTTCCTCAGCACGCGAATTATTTGATGTTATACTGAGAATCCCTTTCTGATAGCCAAAGAAATAGTAAATATCATTCGATGTTTTGAAATACAAATATACGCGATCGTCCTCATTGCTCGGCATTTTAAATTCTACCAAAGCTGTAAATTGTTTATTGATGGGCATATTGAGAATGCTCTGAACTTCTACTTTCTTAGCGCTTGATACAAAACTTTGCAAATCAGAATTCCATTTCATCGAAACTTTAGAGAGTAAAATGTCAAACTTATTGTATTTTTCGGGAATAATGAGCGTTTTATTTTTCATTTCAGTGACAATATTATTCAAATCTTTACCATCAGGAACCATTTCATTTAAAGCGAGTTCGTACAAAGAATCTTTCTTGTAATCTATATCAGGCGCATCAAAACTGCCAGCACTTAAATCAGAAGCTAAAAATTTGAGCACTTTTTCAGGAATGAGCATATTTATACCTGCAAAAACATCGAGCGTAAGGGGTGAACCTTTAATACCATTTGAATCGATAGGAATATCATCGACAGGTAAAAAATTTGTTTTGGCTCTGCCAACACTAAAAACCGATGCACCACTGAGCGCACTGCAGAGTCCAAGTTTACCTTCTGCAATAATTTTACTGTTTTTGTTATTGTACTCAAAATAAGTTCCATGCTTGCTTTTACCTTCAATTTTTGCAGAGTCGCCTAATCTTAAAATATCGCTATTAGGGTAATATTTTAAAACACCTTTAACATCAATAACAGCGCGATCTTTCCTAAAAGTGAGTGGCATCATGATGCGGGGATAAGCGTTTGAGTTTTCCTTGCTAATAAAAATACCTGATGAGAGAGGCTCGCCATTTTCGTTTTTCGGATTATTGAATGCGATAGCTAAATCTTTTTTATCGCCATAAAAATTGACATTAAACCACTGTTTATCTGGTAGATTTTCGAGTTGGAGTTTGGCAAGACCTTCAAATAACAATCGGGGGGTTTGCGATGCGAGCGTTATTTTGCCTTTAAAAGTTGTTTTTTCGTCAATAAAGAAATTATCAGCCTCAGCGACATCACCAAAACCGCGCGTTTCAGTATGTTTTTCTGACGATTGACCTTTACCTACACGATTGCCGACAATATTATCAAATTTAATTTCTTGTTCTCTTTTTCCTAAGTTATATTCGTAAAAACCTTTGGCTTCATACGCTTTTTTGCCTTTAACTGTAACCACTGCTTTTTTAATGACATGATATTGTGTCGAAGTATCGCAAACAATGCGCGCATTATTCAAAGTTGACATTTTTCCACCATTTTCAATCTGAACTTGGTTACTATCGGGAAAAACAAAAGCATCACAGGTTCGAATGAAAGGCACCCCAAAAGCATTGAGAATATTGGTTTTTAAATTATAATCTGCCGTTTTACCATTGAATTTGAGCGAGTCTTGCGTTGGATCGGTGCACAAAAATGTCGCTTCTTTACCTGCGGCATCGAAAGTTATTAATTCGTTTTTTAAATCCCAATCAAATCTGTTAATCGAAGTTTTGTATTTAATGGTAGGCATATTGGTTTCAATTTCTTCCGAATTAGCCTCAAAACGCCCTTTATACTTATCAAAATCAATATCACCTTTCACGTTCCGCGTTTCAAATGCTAACTGATTAGCGGCAACGGCTTTATCGACAGCGTTAATGCTCATATCCATAGTATCGGCATGTACAGTGCGTGTTCCAAAATCAAATTTCTTAGATTTAAGCGTACCTTGTTTCCAAGAAAAAGTACCATTTCCCTTCGCACCATCAGGTGTTAAAATCAATAAATTAGTGAGTGTGTGCTCGCCTTCTTTAAAAAATTTAAAGGCATTTTCCTTAGCAATAATATACATACTATCGTTATATGGCTTCCAGTGTATTTTTACCCCTTTACCCATCACTTCTGGAATATTTTGCTCGCGCTTTTCCTTCAAATTAAAATCTTCGGAACTGGCAACCAACTCTTTAGGTCTGAAAATAATATCTTTTGATGCTGTGGAAGAACTTAAATAGCTTAAAAAGCCATCACCAAAAAATCCTTTATTATTGAGTGTCAATTTACCTTCAAAGTTACCCCTTTTTTTATAAAGCGATATACCTTCGGGATGTGTTTGAGAGACAAAACCCAACGATGAATCGGGTTGAAGAATCACTTTTTCACTAAAAACTGGCATGATATCGAAAGAATGTAACTCGCCTTTAAAATCTAATTTTTGGCGCACCATGCTGTCCAATCCTTCTAAAACAAAAGGGTTTAATTTGAAGAAAAATGAATCGCGCCGATAGCACGAATCTTGGGTTTCTGGTGCATCGTAAAAAATATAAGAAGGTGTTTGTGTTTCTAAAATGGGATAACGGGGATAATCTTTTAATCCGCACATATTGCCCGTTGAGTCGATTGTGATTTTTCCTTTAAATCGTTCTATACGCGATGCAATAGGTAAAGCGATTGGTTTCGTAGTGCCGCCAAGCATGGCGGTACGGCGTTGTTCATCCCTCATATCATTCAAATACAAATCAAAATACCGCACAGAATCAGCTTGAATGGTAAAGGGTGCATATTCGAATTGAAAATTTTTACCTGTAAAAACAGTCATTCCTGCATTAATGCGACCATTAAAATCAAAATCGCGATTCTTTTTTAAAACAACAGCTTGTTCTAAGGGTGTAACACGGATTTTTTGCTTACTGCTTAACTCGACAATTTTTACACCGAATAAATAAAAATTCTTCTCATTTAAATTAAAAATGGCATTTTCAGATTTCGTATCGGAGATAAAACGAAGGATATCGTAGTCAATTTTTTTTTGCTGCGCGGCATTGAATAGAAAAATTTTATCTTTCAGTTCAATTTTTTTATTGTCAGTGTCATATTTAATAAATCCTTGACCTGCCATGTCAAAAAGCATCGTTTGCGCGCTGGCAGCATCGAGTTTAGGGTCGATGCGCCTAACCAATTCGTCGGCATCAAAAATTTTCTTGTTCATTTTGTCGGCATAGACTTTCATCGATGCTATTGGATTGATTGTTGAGACATTTTGAAATCTTCTGAAATCGTTATCGGTATAAAAATTATTCGATTCAAAAAGAGCAACCTGTTTATTAACACCTATCATGGGTTTATACTGGCCTATTATGAGCGAATCTCGATCGATGAGCCACAATGCTTTAGATGCAATAATTTGTGTTTTATGGTATGAATCATAGAATGGGCTTTGATCGGAACCGCGAATACCTTTCGTAAATACAATTTCGTTTTGACCAATATCGAAACGCATATCTAAACTCGGATGATAAATGGAGTCAAATCCGAAATAAATACTCGATTCTACCCGTTCGCCAAAAATACTTTGATTTTTTCTGACAACGAACGATTCAGAAAGAGCCTTAAAATTGCGTTCGCCCGATTTTTTACTATTTACACTCAGTTGCGCCTTTTGCTCCGAATTTCCATAAGCGTAAAAAGTGGTACCTTCTAATCTGAAACCACCAACAAGTTGAATGTTTCCACCCAAATTATTCATTTTAAGTCGCAAATCATAAGATTCAAATCGTGGATACGATTCATCTTCCCCTGTTTTTTTAACCGTAATTCTATCTTCTAAAACGCCTTCAATAGTTTTTTCTCCAAACATTGCTGGGTAACGAAGCGTTGCTTTTTCTATATGGTAGTACCCTTTGTTTAAATCTAAAACGTATTTATTTAAACTTGCAAAAATAGCTGATGGTTTAGTTGACAGTTGACGGTTGACAGTTGATAGTTTGTTTGTACCCTTTAAACTGTCAACTGTCAACTGATTACTGTCAACTAAACGCCAATACACTTTTCCACTATCTCCTTTCCATTGTTGTTGTAAAGGAAAATAAATCCCTTTCGTTTCTAAAATAGCTATTGAATCCTTTTTATAAACGCATGATAAGTTAACTTTTTTCCATTGAACTGAAGGAAAGCCTTTTTGGTAATTCCACTTAAAGTTTTTATTGTCAGCAAACCAAGAATCACGGTTTTCGCCAAATATTAAACTGTTTTTTTCTAAAAAGTTTTTGGAAAAGTCTAAGAAAACCCGAACGGGTTCGAATTGCCTATTTTGCATGGTCGAAAGGAGTGTATCCAATATATTGCTCCAAGCTATCAGCTTTGAGCTATCAGCTTTCAGACCCCCAGTAGGCTGACTGCCAAATCCAGACGACTCAACTACCGCTACACATTTTAAATAATCGAAGAAAAAAGGCAAGAAATTCATACCAATTTCTTTCATCGATTTAGCGGAATGGATAATTCTTTTTTGCTCATCGGGGTTAAATCCACTTCTAAATTTTGAATCAAATTCCTTCATCAATTTATCCGCATCATCTCTGTTAGTGCTTTTTGCAAAAACACTCATTTCTTTCAAAAAGCTTTCATTATCTTCTGAAAAAGAATTAGGATTTGGTGGCGTTATTTTAGCCGAAGGCGCTTCAACAACTGGCGCCTGAGCGAGAAGCGAAAAATGAAAAGCTAAGAGCGAAAAGAAAAATAGTATGCGCATAATAATTTAAATGAAGGAATTAAAAAGTGAAGGAATTAAGGAATTATGCAATGAAGAATGTAGGTGATTTTTCATTAAAGAAAACCTTTCTCCCCTAATTTTTTAATTCTTTCATTCCTTAATTCCTTCATTCTTTCATTGCGAAGCAAATGCAACTCCATCCGTCTTTTTGCTTAACAGAATTTACATGTAATTTATTTTCTTGAGCACAATTAATTAAGAGTTTCTCATCCGCATTATAAAATCCAGAGATAATTAACTGTCCGTTTTTAGATAATAGGCTTGCCATGTTGTGCATGGTACTCATTAAAACATTGCGATTAATATTAGCAATAATGATGTCAAATTTCTTAGAGCCGCCATACTTGATATCTTCTGAATTTGAGCCGCCAGGCATGGCTGCTCTACAAGTTTTAATGTTTTTACAATGATTAATTTCCGCATTTTCGATGGTGTTTTCAATACAATTCTCATCATTATCGATAGCGTAACAAAATTTAGCGCCTAATTTTTCAGCCAGTATGGCTAAAATGCCCGAACCGCAACCGAAATCTAAAACCGTTTTATTCTTAAAATCAATACCCCGCATCATTTCCATCACTGAAAAAGTTGTTGCATGATGACCCGTTCCAAATGCCATTCTCGGATTAATAATAATTTCGTGCTCTACATTCAGGATCGGTGCGTGAAAATCAGCACGCACTCCTACAAAATTACCAACAATTACAGGTTCATAATTCTTTTCCCACTCTGCATTCCAATTAGTAAATGGAATGGAATGCGTTATAAATTTAAAATCGTAGTGATTTTTCAGGGTATTTAATTCATCGGTAATAGTTGCATCAAAAAATTTAGAAGGCATATACGCATTAACGCTTTTCGATGTGTTTTCGAAAGTATCGAATGGTAATTCGCCTAATAAAGCGATGATGATTTCAGCCTTTTCATCTGATGGGGTTTTCCATTTTATCTCAACGCACGTGTACATAAATTAGGGAATAGGGAATAAGTAAAAGGGAATAGGTGATAGGGAATAAGTTATAGTCAATAGGTTGTAATTATTCCCTATTCCTATAACTTATTCCCTATTCTTGATGCGGCTAAAGTATTAATCAATAAAGCGGCAACCGTTAACTGACCTACACCACCAGGCACAGGCGTAATAAAACTGCATTTTGGTGCAACATTTTCGAAATCAACATCGCCAACCAATCTACTGCCACTTTTTTTTGTAGGGTCTGATATTCTATTCATTCCTACATCAATTACTACAGCACCCCGTTTAACCATATCAGCCTTAATAAAATGGGCAATTCCTATAGCAGCAACTAAAATATCTGCCGATTTACACAATTTTTCTAAGTTTTTTGTCCGCGAGTGTGCTAATGTAACTGTACAATCCCAACCTTTTCGCGAAAGTAAAATACTCATGGGTGTACCAACAATATTACTTCTTCCCACAACCACACAAGTTTTTCCCACTGTCTCAATATTATTTCTTTTCAATAATTCTAAAACACCCATGGGAGTAGCTGGTAAATAA
This sequence comes from Saprospiraceae bacterium, assembly GCA_043781915.1. GTDB lineage: Bacteria > Bacteroidota > Bacteroidia > Chitinophagales > Saprospiraceae > JAAFJT01. The sequence continues at coordinate 7,439 of JAYWBA010000103.1, read as the reverse complement.
CTGGGCATACCTAATGCCATTTTGCCAAAATTCGTAGGGTGAAAGCCATCAACATCTTTATCAGGATTTATAGCCAGTGTAATTGTATTTTCATCAATATGTTTTGGTAATGGCAATTGAACAATAAAACCATCAATTTCGGGGTCATTATTGAGTTGATTCACTTCTTCAAGTAGCTCAGCAGTTGTTATCTCAACAGGTTTACGAATGAGTGTAGATTTAAATCCAACTTGCTCACACGATTTAATTTTATTTCCAACATAAGCCTCGCTTGCAGGATTTTCGCCGACTAAAATCGCTGCTAAATGTGGCGCACGTTTACCAAGAGAAGTTGCATGCAACGTCTCTTCCTTGATTTCTTGCTTAATTATATCTGACCAATATTTACCGTCGAGTAATTTCATACTGAAGAATTTCAAGTAATTTTTCTGAAGAATTTTCTAAATTAAAATGCGGTTTCCAACCCCAATCTTTCTTTGCTTGCGAATCATCTACTGTTTCGGGCCAAGAATCAGCTGCATGTTGCCTTACATCTGGCTTATATGTGATTTTGAAATTCGGAAACGTTTTTTTTATTTCAGCATATAAATCTGCAGGCGAAGCGCTGAATCCAGAAATATTATAACTACTACGGACAGAGATCTTATCAACAGTAGCATTCATAATTGACAGTGTTGCATTGATGGCATCGTCTAAATACAACATGGGTAAGCGTGTTGTCGGAGAAAGGTAGCATGTATAAGAAACTTCTTCAATAGCTTTCGTAAATATTTCAGAGGCGAAATCGGTAACTCCACCATTGAATTTATCAAAGTTGCCAATAATACAAGGATATCTTACAGAGCGAACATCTAAACCATAGCGATTATGGTAGTAGCTGCACCAATTTTCACCAGCTACTTTACTCATGCCATAAGCGGTTTCTGGTGTACGGATAGTATCTTGTGGTGTATTAGTTCGAGGCGTATTTGATCCAAAAACAGAAATTGAACTTGCAAAAAAAACTTGTTTGAGTTTAAAACATCTAGCAACCTCCAAAACATTGAAAAAGCAGGACATGTTAACGCGCCAAGTCTCTAATGGATTAATTTCTCCTTTGGTTGAAAGTATTGCTGAAAGGTTATAGATATGAGTTATTTTATACCGCTCAACAATATATTCTAACTTAGAAGCATCGGTTGCATCGAGAATTTCAAAGGGTAGAAAATGACTGTCTTGCGCAGGGCTTACATCTGTTGCAATTACATTTGATTGTCCATAAATTTGACGCAACGCTAAAGTCATATAGCGACCAATTTTACCATTAGCTCCTAAAACTAAAATCTTCTCTTTGGGCATAGCATGCACTTTTTTAATAGTAAATGATTAATAGTTAATTATCATTAGTTAATGGTTTCAAAAATTAATCATTAACCATCGATAATTAACCATTAATAGTTTGCCAATCAGGTAATTCCTCTAAAGCTATCCAAGAACTGCTTTCAAAATTTATTTTAAAAGCTGAAGTTGATAAACCATTTGTTATAACCAAATACGGTACTTTTAGAGTAAGGTTATAATTAACTGTTTGTTCCAGAACGCTATTATTTAAAAATATATTGGTATTTTTACACTCAATGAGCATTAAAGCATTTCCTACTTTATCAAAAATCAAAACATCAAATCTTTTGCGCAAAGTATTCACTAAAATTACTTTTTCAACTTGAATGAGAGATTTTGGATACTTCATAACTTCAATGAGATGCACCAAAAATATTTGCCGAACAAACTCTTCAGGTGTTAAAACAAAATATCTATTTCGGATAGGGTCGTAAATTTTCTGAACCTCGCCGACTGTTTTAATTTTTAATCGGGGAGCTATATATTCAACATCAATCGAAATAGCCATTTTTTAATGGTGAATGGTTAATGGTTAGTGGTTAATGAGAAAAATTAACCATTAACCATTAATCAATTAACCATTGTTATTACTGTGTTTTAAAAGTTCCATCATCGTTCATCCTGCGATACAACGCACTTTTAATCACAAATGAATCACGGCTTACAATGACTAATGAATCTCCACCCACTTTTATACCACCACTTTGCAAACTTTCTTTGCAAAAAGCGGTTAAATTTGACGCATCAATTTTAAATTCTAATTCAGTAGTTCCTTTTTTTAATTCGTAACAGTATGCGCAAACAGGTTTGTGTGCATCAATAAAAAAGTCAATACTGCCGTTATAACTGACACACATATCTGCGCGCAAACTCGAGAAAGAACCTGCTGTTTTATGGAAAGTATCAATGGTGTTAACGCGAACAAATTTCCATTTACCCGAAAAGTTTTCGCGTAATGCCTGTAATTCAGGTGTTGTTTTTTCTTCAGTGGGAGGTGGGCAAGTTATGCCACTATTGCACGTTTCAAAGTGTTTACTGTTGCAAGCATTTAAAACAAAAACCAATGCGAAAATGGTTATGGCTAATCTAAACTGATTCATACGTATTACTTTTATTAAATTCTGTGACAAAAATAAGTAATACCGAGTTAACGCCGTAACATTTACAATATTTTTAGAAATTAATACGGATTAACGAAACACAACTTTTAATAATTCAGCCCGTTCGGTGCGTAAAGAGGTTATAGTATCAGCAGGGATTTTGTCTAAGACTTTTTTCTGGCTAAATCTATCTTTGAGTTCATTATATTGCAACGCATAAAAACCAATGAATGGCATGAGAATGGCTAAACCAATAAAAAATTTTACCTTAGTGAAAAAACTGACTATTAAAAGAAAAAGATACAAACCAACGCCAAGACCGAGCATTAAACCTGCATATAACGGACCTTTAAACTCGAGTCGTTTAACTTTAGCCTTATATTTATCACCATAATCTCTCAAAGGTTTGTGAACGTAATGACTAATAAAATAAGGAATGTAGCCTAAAAGTAAGCTTAGGCGTGTCGAAAAATTATTTTGTAGAGGTAGTGCAATGGTTTTATCGTCTAAATTTAGCGATTTTAATTTTTCAAAATAATTATTTGTGCGCTTTTCCCATTGCGTTGCCTCTTCTTCTGTAAAAGTATTAACGCGTTGACCAATTTCTTGTAGCGCATTTAATCGACGCGAATTTTTATATTCATACCTCGGTAATGCAGGTACAGGATAAGTATTGATGTATAAGTTGATAAAATTTTGCGTTAATGGCTCACGTGTTTCAACCTCGATATTTACGATTAATTTGCGCATAACGAGGCGTAAATCACGTGTTAAATCGCTGATAGCTTTAGCAGGATTTTCTGCATGTGCTGCAACATAATTTTGCAAAGGTATTGGCTCGCCAATATTGATAAATACTTCCGAACGTTTTTCGTGTGGAGAAGTATAAGTGCAGCAAATGGGCACAATTTGAATGTCTTCAGTGCCATAATCTTTAATGCTATCGAAACCAATACGCGCTAAACCTTTTTGAAGTGGTCTAATTTGGCGTACAGTTTTACAGCTGCCTTCGGCAAAAACAATAATTTTTTCTTTTTCTGAAAGTAGTTTCGAAAACTCAGGCATAAGGTCAGCATTGAGTTTCAATTTCTCAAAGCCGTCGCTTTGCCTGAAAATCGGCACTAAACCCATACTACGCAACATCCAATTGTAAAGGGGTTTTTGGAAAGAATCGCCTCGCGTTATGTATCTAAAATCGATAAAATCGAGGGCGCAACCGATAATAATGGGTTCGAAAAAACCCGTAGGGTGGTTGGCACAAATTAATGTCGGTTTATCAATCCACGACTTAGTATCGCCAATGATAAAAATTTTCTTAAAATAAAAAGGTAAACCTGTTTTAGCTAATGGTCGTCCGAAATGGTGTAAAAACATATAGCAGCGGCGTGAAAGTTTTATTAATCTGCAAAGTTAACCCTTTTAACCCTAATAAGGAGATTGTGTTCAAACTACAGAATTATAATTGTGTCATAGAATAGTAAATTTGCATTTTTCATCCATATTCTTAATGTTAAACATTTCAGTTTTAGCTCAATAATAATGAAATATTCTAAAATCATTTTCATGAAAATGATTTTGCGAAGCTTTAACATAACTTTTGTTGTTACGTTTTATAAACACTTTTGAATTAATAAAACGTAACAATATAAGTTATGTTTAGAAGTGTTTTTGAATAAAAAATAAAAAATTATTTGCAATTTTATTTTTTGGAAAATTCAAACTAATCATCAAGATGTTTTAATCCCCGCTGCTTTTTCCAGCCCCAATTCTATAATAGATTGTTCTCGCATCTCCACTTTCCTGATTTTGCCTGTAATTGTCATCGGAAAACCCGTTACGAATTTCCAGTATTTTGGAATTTTGTATAGTGCAATTTGATTATGACAAAAAGTGTGCAAATCTTCTTGCGAAATAATACTTCCTTCTTTTAATTTCACCCAAGCCATCACTTCTTCGCCGTATTTTTCACTCGGAACACCAATGACTTGCACGTCAGCAATAGCGGGATGTGTGTATAAAAACTCTTCGATTTCACGCGGATAAATATTCTCACCACCACGCAAAATCATATCTTTTATTCTGCCAACAATATTGATATACCCTTCATCATCCATAGTTGCTAAATCGCCTGTGTGCATCCAACGGGCAGAGTCAATGGCTTCGGTGCTTGCTTTTTCGTTGTTCCAATAACCCAACATGACGGAATAAGCGCGTGTACACAATTCACCACCTACATTGCGTGGCACCACAGCGTGCGTTTCAGGGTCGATAATTTTTATTTCGGTATGATCCATCACCGTACCGACAGTGCTGACTTGTTTTTCGAGCGGTGTTCCAATAACAGTTTGCGTTGAAACAGGCGAGGTTTCAGTCATACCATAACAAATACTCATTTCTGGAATGTGCATACGCGTTTGCACTTGCTTCATCACTTCAATTGGGCAAGGCGAACCCGCCATAACACCTGTCCGCAGTGAAGTCAAATCGAAAGTATCAAATTCTGGCAATTGAAGCGCTGCAATAAACATGGTAGGTACACCATAAAGCGATGTGCATCGCTCGCGTTCAACGGTTTGTAAAACACTCAGCGCATCAAAACTTTCAGACGGAATAACCATACAAGCACCGTGCGCCGTGCAACACAAATTACCTATCACCATGCCAAAGCAATGATAGAATGGAACGGGTATGCAAACGCGATCGCGTTCAGTGTAAAGCAAACGTTTACCTATAAAATAACCGTTGTTTAAAATATTATGGTGCGATAGCGTTACCCCTTTAGGAAATCCTGTTGTACCCGATGTATATTGAATATTGATTGGGTCATCGAATTGAAGTATGTGTTCAATCTCATTTAATTGCTTTGTTGAAACGTTTTTAGCTTTAGCTGTGAAATCATTCCAATCTTTATCAAAATAAATAACTTCTCTTAACTCGGAATTCAAAACACGCGCCTCTGCAACCATGGCTGCATAATCGCTGCCTTTGAAACTCAGCGCTGAGACTAAAACGCTCGCACCCGATTGTCCTAAAACATACGCTAATTCAGATGTTCTGTATGCAGGATTGATATTCACCAAAATGGCACCAATACGCGCAGTGGCATATTGCACTAAAACCCATTCGAATCTGTTCGGCGCCCATATTGCAACCCTGTCGCCTTTTTTGACGCTAATTGCCAAGAAACTTTTGGCAACGGTTTCAATTTGTTCCCAAAATTGCCGATAAGTTGCGCGATAGCCTTGCTGAACACATAACAAGGCATCGTTATCAGGAAATTTAGTTACCGTTTTGAATAAATTTTCGCTAATAGTTTCGCCGATAAGCGGCACTAAGCTCGGACCGTGAACGTAGGAATTTTGACTCATTTCTTTATTTTAATCAAAAATAGTCAATTTTTTAATTTTGGGAAGTAAATTTGTTCAATAATTTTTCTGAATTTCTTTTTCCCTCATCCCTCAAAAAACATACGCCCTTACAGGAAAAGTTCCCATTCCAATAATTTTTGGCGGCACAGCCGAAAAATGTATTTTTTTACCCTTTGGTATTTCTGCCATATTCGTCAAGTGCTCGACGATGAGAATATTTTCGCGGAGTAAAATAGTATGAACAGGTCGTGCGCCTCCACGTGTATCGTCAATATTGTGGCTATCTATGCCGACAAGCGTTGCACCGTTTTCTTTTAAAAATAGTGCTGTATCTTTAGTTAAAAAAGGGTGATTGTTTAAATATTTTTCTGTATTAAAAAATTCAGACCAACCCGTGCGCACTAAAACTGCTTTTTTATACACGTCTAAATTTTTGAAAAACGAGACATCAACAGCTATTCCGTTTTGGTATGGCGCATCGACAATAATTGTGGGTAAATTAACGCAATTTTTAAGCGGCAAACCCGATAAATCATGTCCATCGGCATATCTATGAAATGGACAATCCATGTAAGTGCCAGTGTTTGAAATCATTTCGATTTTTCCCATCTGGAAAGTACTGCCATCGGAATAATTTTTTGCAGTACTCTCGCGCTCCCAAAAATCACAAATGATGGGTCCAGGTACGTTTTTAATTGTTTTAATACCGTCAAAAATGGTGTGACTAAGGTCGATGAGTTGCATAAAAAAATGTTTTTAGGGCGTGAAAGTAAACAATTCTTAAAAAATCCGTTAGAAAAAATTTACCTTTGGTCAGGATTTACAGAATTTTAGGATTTACAGGATTAATATAATCATTCGCAAATCTTGTAAATCCTAAAATCCTGTAAATCTTGGTTCTTAGTATGGAAGAAATTTCTTTTACCTTTATTGAAACAGATGCTGTTTTAAAAAAGGTTTGTGCGAGTTTGCAAAAACACGATTGGTTAGCATTCGACACCGAATTTGTGAGTGAAAAACGATTTAAAACATTGCTTTGTCTCATCCAAATCGCATCGCCTGAAGGTTATTATTTGGTTGATCCATTTGAAATCAACGATTTCTCGCCATTTTTTGATTTGTTGAGCGACCCCGGTATTTTGAAAATTACCCACGCTGGCGAAAATGATTATCGCATTTTTGCGCAAAATTTTGGTGTCTATCCAAAAAATATATTCGATACGCAAGTCGCCGCAGGTTTTTCAAATTTTGGTTATCCGATTTCGTACAGTAAATTGGTTGAAAAGGTGCTGAATGCGCATATCGATAAAGCGTATGCTGCTACTTTTTGGGACGCGCGCCCGTTGAAACACCGACAATTACAATATGCTTTAGCTGATGTGAGCCATTTGTATCCGTTGTACAAATATTTAAGCGGGTATATTGGCAGTAAAAACAGATTGACTTGGGTGTTTTCCGAACTTGAGAACTGGTGCGACCCGAGTTTTTATGAGCGCAATATTTATAAAGAAGCGACTTCGGGTACACTTATTCATGGCTTGCGGAAACACAAACAAATTTTTTTGCTCAAATTGCATAAGTGGCGTTATGC
>JAYWBA010000102.1:0-2063 GCA_043781915.1 Saprospiraceae bacterium | reverse complement strand
AAGGTTTTTCGGTTCAAAAATGGGCGGAATTAGTTGCAATTTTTCACGATTTGGGTAAAATAAATCCCAATTTTCAAGAAAAATTAAAACCCATTCCGAACCCACAAGGATATGCTAACCACGCATATTTATCGGCTTTTGCGTTTTTTGCATACTGCTTTAACCCGAGAAATAATGCGCTGCTTAAAACTTTTTTAAATTCAGAAATTGGTAGTAATGATTTTATTTCTTGGATACTGATCATCGCGAAACATCATGGCAATATTCCTAATTTTGATACGCCAGATGGTTTCAATGGTTCATCTTATCATCCACTCAATGCAGGCGAAATAAATAATTTATTCGCCTTCATTAACTCAACCGCGTTACCAATCTCAGATTATACCAGAGAATTTTCTGATTTTAGCGTATCAGAAAATTTTGAAGATAAATTTTTAGATACTAAAACTCAGAACAACTTTTTAGATGCGAGTAAGTTTAGGTTCAAACCAGAAAGTAACACACAAGCACTCGATTTTTATTTAGATACGCAATTTGCTTTTGCATCGCTCATTCAGGCAGATAAAACGGATGCTGCTGAGTTTAAAAACTTGATTAAAGATAACAAAGATGACGTTTATAAATTTTGTTCAACTTATCAATCGCAACTAAAAAATTATCTTTCTAAACTGAATCAAGAATCAGAACTCAATAAATTACGCACAGAAATTAGACTCGATGCAGTAGATAAAATACGTGTAGGGTTACAACTAAAAAAGCGCGTTTTTGAGTTAACATCACCCACAGGTTCAGGAAAAACGCTCATGTTATTGTCTTTGGCTTCGGAAATAATGGAGGTTGAGCATAAAAAATTACGCGTTATTTATGCTTTACCCTTTTTATCCATTACAGAACAAGTAGAAGCTGAGGTTCTAAATATTTTCAAAGAAAGTAATGAATTTGTTCAAAGGATTGATTCAAAATCGGAAAATGCAAGGTTTGAAAAAATTCAAGAAGAATTAGACGATAATCCCTCAGAAGAAATTCTGCGAGAAATAAATCTATTGGAGTTCGTAGAAAATACTTTTGCTTACCCATTTGTAATAACCACGTTCGTCAGATTTTTTGACACGCTACTCAGTAATAGAAATTCTGAATTGCTTAAATTGCCTAATTTCTCGAATTGCATTTTTCTTATTGACGAAATCCAATCTTTACCGCCACGTCTTTATGGTTTTTTTGTTGCTTATCTGACAAAATTTTGTGAAAAATTTAATTGCTATGCCGTAGTATCAACTGCAACGCAACCCAATTTTGAATTGCCAATAAGTCATACTGGGAGTAACAAATGCTATGTCAAAACGCCAGCAGATTTTTTTTCAAGCTATGCCGCACCCTATCCATTATTGAGTTTAGATTATTTTCAAAACGCATTATTTAACCGCTACGTGATTCATTACGAAGGGACTGAACTCGACATTAGTGCGCTCAAAGAAAAAATTATTGCAGAAAATCAATCCGTTTTAGTTATTCTAAACACGATTGACGACACCAAAGATTTGTATAGTCAGTTTATAGACAGCGGTATTTCGAAAAAAGACGTATTTCTTTTGAATACGCATTTTACACCAAAGCATAGAAAGTTAAAAATCTATTTGGCTAAACGAAAATTAAGCGCAGGAAAACGCATCATTTTAATATCAACGCAACTCATTGAAGCGGGTGTCGATATCGATTTTCCAGTTCTTTATCGCGATTTTGCAACCATTCCGAGCATTATTCAATCCGCAGGGCGGTGCAACAGAAATGGCAAACTCAACTTAAAAGGTGAAACGGGTAAAGTAAAATTAATTCGGCTTTTTAAAAATGGAAAATTACGTGCAGATTTAATTTACAGAGGTTTGGATAAAGAATTTTTAAATTTTACAAAGCAAGGGTTTGTAGAAAGTGAATATCAAGAAAATTCGCTCATTGACGTTCAGAAATCATTTTTCAACCAAATAAAAACCGATTTAATTTTTGCAGTTCACAAACAAAAAAAAGGAAAATTGGACTTTAATTTCCTAAAGGATATTCAAGAATGT
>JAYWBA010000101.1:0-5791 GCA_043781915.1 Saprospiraceae bacterium | reverse complement strand
GTAAAAGGTGGAACAGCGGCTTTAGATGAAACACTCGTAAAACTTTTAAAGGATTTACGTAGAACAGAAGCAAAGAAGAAAAATATCCCGCCGTATGTTGTCTTCACCGACCCTTCTTTAGAAGATATGGCGACGCAATATCCCGTAACGATTGACGAAATGTGCAAGGTTTCGGGTGTATCGCTTGGTAAAGCGCAAAAGTTTGGAAAACCATTTTTAGCAATGATTGCTAAATATGTAGATGAAAACGAGATTGAACGCTCGCAAGATTATCTCATCAAGCAAATTGCGAATCAATCGAAAACGAAAGTCAATATCATAAAAGGGATTGATAAACGTCTGTCATTAAAAGAAATAGCAAATCAAAATCAAATATCTGCGGAAGAACTGATGGATGAGTTAAATTCCATTGTCAATTCAGGGGCTAAATTAAATTTGGACTATATCATCGAGGATGCGGTTGATGATGGTGTTCAAGACGAAATTTATCAGTTTTTTATGAAAACGATGGATGATGATGTTGAAAAGGCATATCATAAATTGAAGGAAGAGGACGACGAAATCACTTTTGACGAAGTTAGATTGATGCGGCTTAAATTTTTATCGGAAATGGCAAATTAGTTGACAGTTGATAGTTGGCAGTTGACAGTCGTATATTGTGTCAAAAACTGCCAACTGTCAACTGTCAACTGTCAACTAAATTAACTATGAATTTTGGTATTCAACTCTCGCCCATTGTAAGAGGCTTATTAATTGCAAACGTCATACTATTTGTAGTGACGCAATTTATTCTGCCACAGTCGGCGGGCTTATTGGCAGTTTATTATCCAACTTCTGTCGATTTTCATCCATATCAAATATTGACCCACATGTTTATGCACGCCAATATGGGGCATATATTTTTCAACATGTTTGGCTTGGTAACTTTCGGACCTATGGTTGAATCAGTTTTTGGTGCCCGAAAATTTTTAATTTTCTATCTTCTATGTGGTCTTGGTGCGTTAGCAATGCAATTTGCAGCCAATTATTTTGAAATTAGTACAGGAAGTATGTCTCAAATAATGGCTGAACAGATTCCATTAGTGGGAGCATCAGGTTGTTTATTCGGTATTTTAGTTGCTTTTGCATTTTTGTATCCCGATATGAAAGTAAGTCTGATGTTTATTCCTATTTTTGTTGCTGCCAAATATGTCGTTCCATTGTTTGCAGCCGTTGAATTATTTCTTGGTCTCGGTAATATGCAACAAGGTGTAGCTCATTTTGCGCATTTGGGTGGCGCGATTACGGGTGCACTGTTGTATTTGTTTTGGAAACAGAATTAGCCATGAGCTATGAGCCTTCTCGGGAGTTGTTATACGAAAAAAGCTCATGGCTCATGGCTCACAGCTCAAAAACTATATTATGCCAAATCTATTCGCTCTCATTGTTGGAATTGACAACTATCCAACACCATTACCTGCTTTAGACGGTTGCGTTAATGACGCAACAGCTTTTAGCAATTATTTATCTGATTGGTGCAAAGCCAATAGTTATACTTACAAAGTTCAGACGCTATTTAACGAACAAGCGCTGCGAGAAAATGTTACCAACGCTTTCTCTGTCTTTAATGCCGCAACTGATGCGGATACTTGCGTTTTGTATTATTCTGGGCATGGTTCTCAGCAAAAAGCACCCGTTGAGTTTTGGGACGAAGCCGATGGTCTGAGTGAAACGCTTGTTTGTATTGATAGCAGAAACGCGGGCAATCGCGATTTAATTGATAAAGAACTCACCTATCTGATAGGCAAAGCCACTAAAGGCAAACGCAACCAATTTATTGTTGTGATGGATTGCTGTCACAGTGGTAGTAATACGCGCGATATGGCAACTAAATCGCGTAAAGCGGATACGAGCCAATATATCCCACGTGGCGTGAGTGATTTTATGGGCTCTTCGGAGTATATAAATTTTCAACCACCTGGCGCGCGTCATATTCATTTCGCAGCAGCAAAAGACAATGAAACCGCCAAAGAATATCCGATAAATAATGTTCAGCGGGGTGTGTTTACTTATTCATTGATAGAAGTTTTAACCGAAACAGGTGGGAAGATTAGTCATAAAGAACTCATTCAGCGCGTTCGTCAACGTGTTCAGTTTAGGGTGAATGAGCAAATGCCTTCGATGGATACGTATGTTAATGAATCAGACGCAAATAATCGTTTCTTAACCAATACCCCCATCAATTCTTCTTTTGTTGTTTCAAAACTCAAAAATGTAGGTTGGGCAATTAATGCAGGCGAAATTTTGGGTGTGGGTAAAGATACCATTTTTGAAATTCCAAGTTTAAGTAAAACTTTTTCTCCAACAACTATAAAAGGCAGTTATTCCACTATTTCTGGTTTAGATACACTCGACCCAAGTAAACAATTCAGTGCGAACGTTAAAAGTTGGAGTTCTTCGACTTTCAAAAATAAAAAACGCAGTATATTTTTAGATACAGACCCATCAGGCGATTTAAAAGCGCTCGCCACATTTAAAACCGTCGCAGCTAATTCGCAACTCATCAGTTTTGTTAGTGATATTAAATTGGCAGATTACGTTGTGCGCTCTTATGAAGGAAGTTTTAGATTAACAACTGTTACTTCAAATATTCCTTTGTTCAGAAGAGTAACAGGCAGTGACAATAACGCTGCTATTCAGTTTTTAAGCGATGTTGAAACCGTTTTGAACTGGCGCAATAAAATTGAAGTTAATAATGCGCTATCTAATTTTTCAGACACAGATTTGAAAATTACATTTTGCGATGCCAATTCAAATCCAACTCCAAATGCTACATATAAACAAGTCGATGCAGCAACAAATGTAACCATGCAAGTAAGCGTTACAAATACGGGTACAAAACCGCTTTATGTGAGTGGCTTGTATTTCAGTAGCGATTTTTCAATTACCAATATGCTGATGCCCAACCAATTTTTAGCCGCAGGGCAAACTGCTTGGTTGCAATATAATAACAAGAGAGATATTCCATTGTACGTTCCAAAGGAGTTTCAAAGTTGGGGAACAAAAACCATCGTTGAGCATCTGAAATTTTTTGTTAGTGCCGATGCATTAACTACTGATGGTCAAAATCAAGATGGTTTGCAACTCGATATGAGAACGCCGCAGACTACCCGCGCTATTGGATCCATTCAAGCATTGCCCAGTTTAAATCTGGGTGATTGGCGAACGTATGATGCTGATTTTACGACCGTATGCCCATAATTTTAATGGTTAATTATTAATGGTTAATGGTTAATGAGATAAGGTTAATAGTTAACGAGGAAAAGATTAACCATTAACCATTATTTCATTAACCATTATAAAATGTTTCCTGTTCGCGCCTACACATTTTTCGGAAAAATATTAGTGAATGTTCTCGCTGCACTTTTAAGTTTAGCGCATTTGTTTTTGGGTAAAAATCGACGCTTTGCACCCAACCATTTTCACGATGACCCTCGAAATTTTAATTTTAAGGATGTTATCTACTTCGCGTACAAATATTATTTGAATCCGCCTGTTGAAGATGATGCGAAGGGAGAAACGGCATTGTTTTTTAATAATAATAAACCCTATTTTTCACCTTTTAATATTGAAAATAAAAAAACAATCACACTGCATGCTGCGGGCGATTTAATGCCATATTCCTGGGTGCAAAAACAATTTTGTGAACACCTTTGGGATGATATTTCAGAAGAGTTTCGTGATGCAGATATTACTTTCGCTAATTTAGAAACGCCCATACTAATTTCTGAACCACCTTCGCTTGTGCCTGAAATTATGCTCACAGATATGTGTTTTAATGCCGATGAAGCGATGTGCGATATTTTTTTTAATGTTGAGAATCATCAAAAACCCATTTTTGATCTGTTAAGCACTGCCAACAATCATGCTTTAGATATGGGAATTGAAGGTGTGCAGAGTACCATCAAATTTTTGAAATCGAAAGGAATAGAACATACTGGTACTTCTGAATCGGAAAAAGATGTGTATAATTTTCCCGTCATTGAAAGAAACGGTCTTCGAATTGCTTTTATCGCTTTCACGTATTCGCTCAACCAATACACCAATCCAGAAAATGAAAATTGGTGGGTCAATCACCTCGAAGTCAATCAACCAAGTGTCGATTTGTCACCCATCAAAAAACTAGTTGAACACGCGCGATTCACTCGCTCCGCTGATTTTATTGTTCTGAGTCTGCATTTTAGCAATGCTTATCAAGTATATCCGAACGCACACATCGTCAAAAACGCTCAGAGTATTTTTTCGCAATGTGGTGTCGATATAATTCTTGGTGGGCACGCACACAATGTTCAGCCGAGTGCCAAAATAGATTTTATTTGCCCGTTCACCAAAACTGCCAAATCTGGATTCATCGTTTTTTCTATGGGCGATTTTATAGCGAACGATATTTTTACGTGGTGCAAAATGCCGATGTACGTAAAAATTGTTTTGTCTAAAGGAGAGCTAAATAAAAAAACTGTATTTGCTATTGAAAACGTAGAACTATTTCCTATATTTGTGTACTCGGAATATAAAAATAAAAACAAGCGTGATTTAAGGTTATTGAAACCTGATAGGGTAGAGGCGTTTTTAAAAGAAAAACCAGCATTCGCCAAAGCCAATCTGAAGGATTTTAAATTAATGACCGATTTTTATAAAAAATACATCAGCTTTGAGCAATGAGCTATGAGCTTTTCTCGTAGGTCTAAAAGAAGGCTCATAGCTCATGGCTCATTGCTCAAAGCTTTATTATGTTAATCAAAGGCGTAGCCTATTTAGCAGCTTGCTATTTATTAGGTCAAATTATTGGAGAATCATTCGGCAGACTGTTACATATCGACGCTAACGTCGGTGGTGTCGGATTTGCGATGATTATTTTTATTATTTCTCAAAACGAACTACAAAAACGCGGCTATTTTTCAAAAGATATGGAAGATGGCATTCTTTTTTGGAGCAAAATGTATATTCCCATCATTGTTGCTATGTCAGCTACGCAAAATGTACGTGCAGCTATTTCAGGAGGTACAGTGGCTTTTCTTGCTGGAGTTATACCAGTAGTGCTTGGCATTTTAGCAGTACCTTATATTTCTAAACTCAATAAAATTAGTTGATAGTTGACAGTTGACAGTTTGTGTCACAAACTATCAACTGTCAACTATCAACTATCAACTACTATGGACTATATCTCTAACTTTCTCATTAAAAACGGATTGGTTTTTGCTTTTTTAATGGTGGGTATCATTTCTGTTTTTGCTGACTGGTTTTCTAGAAAACTCATCAAAAATAAAATTCCAGGCACAGCAGTTGCCATCATCATTGGATTAATTTTGGCTTATATCGGCGGCGTTGTTACAAATGGCAACAAAGGAATAGCCGATATAAAAATATTCTCAGGTTTTGAATTATTTGGCGGTAATATGTTTCGCGATTTTGCCATTGTTTCTTCAAGTATTGGTGCCAGTTTTGTAATTATTAAAAAAACAGGCTTAGTTGGTGCATTCTCTGTTTTTATCGGCGTTTTGATTCCATTTTTCTCTGGTTCAGCCATTGCCATTGCTTTAGGTTATAACGATGCAAAAAGTATTGCGACTATAGGTGCGGGTGCTTGCAGTTTTATCGTTGGAGCTGTTACAGGTACAGCTATCGGTGCTAATTCAGCAGTCATTGCCATCAGTATTGCGGCAGGTGTGATTAAGTCAATCGTAGTGACTATTTGTACACCGCTTGTCGCTCAACGCATAGGTTTAAATAATCCGCAATCTGCCATGGTTTA
>JAYWBA010000100.1:0-2076 GCA_043781915.1 Saprospiraceae bacterium | reverse complement strand
GTTTTACATTTTGTTCGCCGTATAGGTCGAGAAGACTAACATCTTCAACATTCAAAGTTATTTCGCTCAAACAGTTATTTTTTTTAGGTTAGAAACTTTTTTTGATAAAAAAAATAGAGAAACTCATCTGTTTTTGATTCTGTACAAATATGCGATGCTTCAACACTATAATCCAAATGTTTTTTCATTATTCACATAAAATTTATACACAGTGATGTTAATCCATTTAGGATGTCGGATTTCGGATTTCGGAAGTTGACATCCGAAATCCGAAATCCGACATCCGAAATCGACATCATTTACACAGCTCGCTAAAATTTATTATCGCCTTTGCTGCGTATTCGCGCGCTGTAAACATACCCATGTGCGCCACTTTGGGTAAAATATGAACATCGGTGACAGGATTGAGCAACAACATTTTTTCACTGACAGGATATGGCAGACTTTTATCGATTTTACCAATAATTAAACATACGGGCGATTTTAACTCTTTTAAAACGTGCGCTCTATCTTTTCTATCTTTCATGGCTTGGAGTGCCGAAGTGAGTGCGCGCGGGGAATAGCTCGATGCTTTATAAATCAAACTATTCATCAAAAAATTATTGCTCGACGTGAATAAATCGGCGAATAAATTAGGAATGAGTTGTTTGACGTACACAAAATGCCCATTTTTATTTATGAATTCAATGCTGCGTTGGCGCTCCACTTTTTTCTCATCCGAATCGGCAAAACAATGTGAATGAAACAAACACAAACCGCGGATCAGATTGGGATACAATTCTGCTAAAGCCAATGCCACATAACCACCCATGGAATGCCCAACAAAAACGCACTTTTCTATTTTCAACCCATCGGCAATAGCTTTAACAGTGTGCGCTAAAGCCTCGATACTATAATTATCAAGCAAATCGCTTTTGCCGAAGCCAGAAAAATCAGGGCGAATAATTTTAAAATTAGGGAGTTCTTTTATAAACTCATCCCAAATAGTGCTATCAACACAATATCCGTGCAATAAAAAAATGGGCGTGCCTGTTCCGCGTACTTTGTACGATATTTTTTTACCTTCGTATTCTAATGTGTGAGTTTTCATATATTAATGTGAATAAATTAAGAGGTCAAAGCTAATACGACAAAAGAAAATTGTATAATATTAAATAAGCTAACTTAAATTAGATACATTTATAAAGCCCAAAAAAGCAAATCGAAATATAATTGGGTAAGAAAAATAGTTTAAGCGAAAAGGAATATGAATAGAGAACCAACATTATCAGCTAAAGTTTTAAAAAAGAAATCTACTTTGCTGAGTGTCATCATGATCACACTCTCCATTCTTGTTGCTATTTTTGGATATTGCATTGCACCCGACTCAACGCCTGATGCGAATGAACAATCGCCACTGATAGCTTTGCAAAACCCTGGATTTAAAGTGACAATGTTAAAAATGCCAAAACGACAACACATTGAACCCACAAATTGGCTTTCAAGAATTTTTATGGGTGCACCAAATACGTTCGATTTTGTGCCGATTGTAGATTACAAAATTCAAAACGATTCGATTTATGTATCAAAATTTGGTGGTATCGACCCTTCAAATAATGCTTTTTTAAAAGGAAAACCACAACGTTTTCATATAATAGAAGTGGCGCGAAAAATATCAACTAAAAACGATTCTATTACTTTATCAGGCGATGGATTTAATTATTTCAATGCAGAAAATAAAGCCACTTATGCAAGTAGAGCAGAAATCACGACAGAATTAGCATCTTCCCGCGAACAAAAAACATTTCTACTCGGCACGGATAATTTTGGTAGAGATATTTTTAGTCGACTGATTTTGGGCGTGCGCGTTTCGCTGTTTGTTGGTCTTATTGCGGTTATTATTTCTTTAACGCTCGGTATATTTTTGGGTGCTATTGCAGGTTATTTGGGTGGAACTACTGATAATATCATCACGCTCATCATCAATGTTGTTTGGTCAATACCCACTATACTTTTAGTTTTTGCCATCATTTTAGTTTTTGGTCGTGGCATCGGCATTATTTTTCTTGCTGTTGGATTAACTATGTGGGTTGATGT